>CAZAIS010000025.1:10982-13017 GCA_964485255.1 uncultured Acidimicrobiales bacterium
ACTTCGACTACCACGGCCTCGGCGGCGGCCACGACGTGGTGGGGGCAACCTCGCCGGGCGCGTGGCGCCTGGCCCCGCCGCCGGAGGGCAGCCTGTACCACGGCGTCTACCCGGGAGGGAAAACGGGGGCAGAAGACGACATAACCGCACGGGACGTTTCCTCCTACGAGGAAGCGGTGGGCAAGAAGGCCGCCTGGGTGTACTTCTCAAACAACTGGTACGAAAGCCGAGAATTCCCCCTGCGCACCGCGAGCTGGATCAGGGCGCGCGGCAGCATCCCGTTCATACGGCTGATGCTCACGAGCGCGCCGGGCCGGCCTACCCCTGAGCCCACATTCACGCTGGACAGGATAATCAAAGGTGATTTCGACCCCGATCTGTGCGCGTGGGCGGAATCGGCAAGGGGATTCGGCACCCCCCTCATAGCCGAGTACGGGACAGAGGTGAACGGCGAGTGGTTCCCGTGGAACGGGAAGCACAACGGGGGCGGCGTCACCGCGGACTACGGCGACCTGGCGGAGCCTGACGGACCCGAGCGCTTCCGCGACGCGTACCGTCACGTGATCGAGGTGATGAAGAACGCGGGGGCCTCCAACATCATATGGGTGTTCCACGCGAACTGGGACGACCAGCCGCGTGAGCCCTGGAACAGGCTCGAGGAGTATTACCCCGGCGGCCAGTGGATAGACTGGATAGGGGTCAGCGCGTACGGCGCTCAGACGCCCATGGACGACTACTCGGATCCGTTTCGCGGCTGCGTGCACAGCGCGTATCCGCGGCTCGCCTCTCTGTCGCGGCACAAGCCCATTTTCGTGCTGGAGTTCGGCGTCACCTCGGGCAACCCAAGCGTCGACCAGGCCCAATGGGGTGCGGCGGCGCTACGCGACCTGATGTCTCACCGGTGGCCAAGGGTCGCCGGCTTCTCGTGGTGGAACGAGCAGTGGCAGAACGACGACGAGCCCTCACACGATACCGACATGCGGGTGCAGGACAACCCTCAACTGGCCGCCGCGTTCAAGGCGCTGGTCGGCTCCCGCGGAGAGGTCCTCGGCAGGCCCGTCCTGGTGGGCATATAGCCCCATCCGCCGCGATTCCGCTTCCTCCGGTCCATCTCTGCTACGAAACAGGATTCCAGCGAATGCCGGTCAGCCGACCCCGGTTTGCCAGTCCGCTCGCCGCCACCCCGCGGGGCACTCGGGTCCTCAGGACTTTTCCACGCCTTAAGCGTTATTCCGCTCTATCGATCGCGGCACCGAGGAGACGTTCTGATCCATGGGGCCGACAAACGTGGTATTCTTCTTCGATTCAGCGTTCGCGTACCAGTACCCGGTCAAACCCACGAGCACGCACAGCGCGGCTACGCATGCGGCCAGGACCGCCGTCTGAAGCCCCTCGTGCGACCGCCGGGCGCTCTCGCCGCCTTCTTTCCCCGAAAGGAGGCCCTCGAGCGATGGCCAGTTGCCCATCTCGATTGCTTCGAGGTTCCTCAGCCGCTCTCTGACATCTACGCTCGTCTTCTCAGACCGTGAAACCCAGGAGGGAATAGTGACCGTCACCTTCACCCCGGATTCGGTACGGACCGACAGCGGCCCCGATTGCCCCGGTTTGACTATCGGGTCGCCCGTGCCCGTAAGCCCGAGGCTCTCCAGCTTCTCGAGCGCTGTCTTGAGTGCGCCCGGGTTGCTCGTCGCCTTAACGGCCAGCGAGTCGGCCAGGAGGTCGTTGTGCCTCCTGATCGCGCGTATCCGCCTGCCGAAGTACATGGCAAGGGCCGCCGCGGGTACCATGACCAGCGTCTCTACGACCACACCCAGGCCGATGAACCAGGGGTGGCCCGAGAAGAAAACGAAGGTGGTCCCGCATATCCATACCGTCATCGTCATGAAGAGGACGGCGAAGCCGAGGAAGGCGTCAAGGCTTCCCCGCCCGACCGACTGGCCGCCGAGAGACAGGTGCGCCAGTCGGTCGGGCGGGGAATCCTTGACGCCTTCATCGGCTTCGCCGATGAAGGCGTCAAGGATTCCCCGCCCGACCG
>CAZAIS010000026.1:0-12873 GCA_964485255.1 uncultured Acidimicrobiales bacterium
CTAATGCGACCACTGCGGCGAGCGCCAGACGGTCTCGATACCGCTCCGAATCGAGCGCGTCGAGGGCAAGCGCGGGTACGGTCCGGGGGGCTCTGTCACGGTGACCTGCTCCAACCACGATTGCGCGAAACACTTCGAGGTCACCTGGGACGATTCGATCGCCGAACTCGACGTGGAGAGGTAAAGGTGATGATGCACTATGACGATCCGGGCCGTAAGGGTTTCTCCGGTGTGTTCAAGGAGCTCCGGGAGCGGCTTGATGTTATCGAGAGGCGATTCAATTCCGGTAAAGCCAACCTGCACTTTGGAGTCCTGAAAACAGCGACTGTATGGACCGGCCCCTGGGAGGAGGTCTATGAACTGATTCGCGAGGGTTTGGAGAAGGTTAACGAACACCGCGACTATTTCATCGAGCTCGGCATTCCCTCTCGCATGTACGATGACGGCATGTACTGGTACGACTTATTTTTGCTTATCCACTGAGCCTGTGTCGCACAGGTCAGGCGACGCGGCAACCCGGCTCAAGATTTTTCCGGCAGAGAATGGCGTCCGTGAGCCCTGTTAGAATCCACAAGGTGGCTGCGCTCGCGCGAATCGTTCGACCGCGACGAAAGGTGTAACCATGGAAAGGTGACCTCGTTTTCACGGGGCGGCCCCGCTGCATCCCGTCGTTCCCGCGATCGAGGATCGCTTGCGGAGGTTCCTTCAACGGCATACGCTTTTTACCAGCCGCATCACTCTCCTCCTGAGTGGAGCCGGCGGTATGTGCGAACCTTTGTCCTGGAGGGTGACGGCCGCTCCGGTCATGGCGACCGGCCCGGGCGGGGACAGCGCAGAAGATGAACGGCTCTGCCGGCTTCCCTGGGCGGGCGATCGATAGTACGAGATCAGGGGGCCTTCGACGAGGCGGGCGGCACTTCGGCGGCATAAAGGGAAACTGGAGGGAACGGGAGCTGCATATGGCTGAAAAACCTGTCACGCTGGCGCTTCTTGGAGCCGGGGCCCGGGGAGAGCTCAACCTCGCGACGCTGGCAAGGAAGCATTCCGGCGAAATGAAGTTCGTCGCCGTGGCCGAGCCGCACGCCGGCAGGAGAGAACGTTTCCGCAGGCTTTTCGAGATACCTTCCAAGAACGCGTTCGGCGACTGGCGGGAGCTTCTGGACAGGCCGAGGCTCGCGGACGCCCTCATCAACGCCCTGCCCTGCAGGATGCACTACGAGTCTTCCATGGCGGCGATGGCGAAGGGCTACGACATGCTCCTGGAGAAACCGATGGCCCTCTCGCCGGGCCAGTGCGTCGCGCTTGCCGACGTCGCCGAAAGCGCGGGCCTGAACCTTACCATCGCGCTCCAGTGCAGGTACAACAGGATCTACACGATGGTCCGCAGACTCCTCGACGAAGGCCGTGTCGGGAGGATCATGAACATCGACTGCGCGGAGAACATCGGGTACTGGCATTTCGCGCTGAGCTACGTGAGGGGCATTCACCACAGCACCGATCTCTCGCACTCCTTCGTGATGGCGAAGGGCATACACGATCTGGACCTTGTGAACTGGTTCGCGGGGGCACCGGCTGTTGAGGTCTCCTCCTTCGGCGGGCTATCGTTCTTCACCGAGGAGAACGCGCCGGAAGGCGCCCCGGAGCGGTGCGCGGACGGCTGCCCCCATCAGGCGTCGTGCGAGTTCAGCGCCCTCAGGCAGTACGTGAAGCCGGGCAAGCCCGACCTGCCATGGAGGCTCCTCGGCGGCATGTCGTTCGGCGCACTCAGGGATTTCCTCATCAACCCGCGCTTCCGATCGCTTGCCTCGGTAGTATCCCCCGACGACCTGAGCGAGGAAGGGCGCCGGAGGGCTCTCGATGAGACAGACTACGGCAGGTGCGTCTTCCGCGCCGGCAACAACGTGGCCGACCACCAGACGGTAAGCATCCTGTACGAGAACGACGTTGTCGCGTCGTTCCAGCTCTCCGCCTTCAGCCTCATGTGGGAGCGGACCCTCAACCTGCACGGGACCACGGGGGAGATCCGCTCGGCTGATTTTTCCGGAAGGCTCGAGCTCCGCACGTTCAACCCGGGCGCGGTCAAGAGAAAGCGCGTGCGCTATCACGGGATAATACACGGCGGCGGCGACGAGACGATCCTCGTCAACTTCGCGAGGGCACTCTCCCGCGGCGGCCGCGGGCTTCTCACCGGCGCGAGGGACAGCCTGGAGAGCCACCTGGTATGCTTCGCCGCCGAGGAATCGCGGCTCTCCGGGCGCGCGGTGAGGATGGACGACCTGAGGGACCGGGCGCGCGAGGAGGCCGGGGAGTTGCTGTCGGACTAGGCGGATCCAGCGGTGGGCCGCGCCGCCACACCGTCAAGCCGCCGATCCCCGGCCCGCATGCTTCCGCTAGAAGTGCATCAGCTCGTAGAGAGCCTTGCCCCGCTCGATCGCCTTGACCCCCTTCAAGTCCACCGACAGCTCGAGATCGGCGTTGAAGTTGTAATAGAAGGGGTTGCCGAACAGGTGCGCCAGGGGCCGCTCCCAGCGCGGTTTCCCGTCCTGTATGTCGAGCGCCTCGATCGGCTTCGGGTTACGTATGACAAGGGCGATCTCGCCTTCGTCGCCGTGCCAGCTCCAGTCAAGTTTCCTCGGGTAGGCACCGCCCAGCGGGCCGTCCACGAAGTCGTCGGCCCGAAGCCGAAGCGGCAGGCCGTCGTCGGTAAGCACCTCCCCGCCCCTGGCAAGCATAAACGTGTGCAGGTTCAGGGTGCCCAGCATCGGAATGTGGGGCGTTACCATCTCCACGAAGACGACGGTGAATTCGCCGACGTGCGCCCTGCCCCAGTACCAGTGGTCCAGGCCGCTCTTGAGCGAGAAATTCCCCCAGTTGTGGTCGTGGTAGCAGGTACCCTTGACCTGCTTCTCCAGGCCCTTGAACCTTACCGTGCCCTCCACCGTTCCGTAGCTTATCGGGACTACCCACGCGAAGTATTTTTCTTCTTTACGTCCCGAGTAAGTAACACCCGAGCCGGGCCTTCAGGAGGGACCGCTGCGGGTGAAGGTGAGGTCCGCCGCGCAGTCCTCGGCCTCAGCGTGCAGCACGTAGCGGTCCAGGTCGCCCTTTACGCTGCTGGGGCCGACGCGGACGTCGCACCCCTCGTCGGACGCCTGGAAGTCGCCGGGCTCGAATTCCTTTTTCAGCTTGGCCTTTTCGCCGTCGGGGGATTTCATGATCATCAGAAGCGTGGGCTGCAGCTTGCCCTTCGGGTTGCTTGCGGGCCTGCTCGTGTAGGTGACCACCGCGGTCGAACCGTCGTCGAACTCCGCGTCGAAGTACCACCACTCGAAGGTGTTGGGCTCGTCCCTGGTGCGGTACCCGTCCTCCCACTGCTCGACCAGGCCCGCCTTGAGGCCCTCCCGCGCCAGCGACTCCGCGGTGCCCTTTTCCACCCTCTCCCTGATGTCTGGAAACTTGTCCTCGAGTTCCATGGCCATAACCCCCCGTTCTCGCGGACGAGCTCCCGGTCCTGCGGGACCGTCCACTGTTATCCGGTCTCGCCGCCGTCCCTAATCCGTGTAATTCCCCACCGTGTCCGTCCCCGCGCCCCGGTTGTTCGTGTACATGGAGCGCTCGGCGATCACCGGCCTCGCGCCGTCGAGGGACTCCACCAGTATCGAGGCCCGGGCGTCCGCGCCCATCTTTTCGGCCATGTCGTAGGTGGCCCTGGTCCCGGGGGCGATCTCGTCGGTGAAGGAGACCGTCTTTCCCCCTCCCTGGGGCAGGTAAGTTACGCGGACCCTTACCGCTCCCGGGTTGGGGTTGGCCACCAGGGTCCAGGTCTCGAAGCCCTTCGAGGTCTGTCCGTCGGGGAGGTAGAAGCTCATGTGCGCCCCGGGGAGCCCTACCGAGGCGTGGAACGCCTCCCCGGTCCCGTTGTCCCAGTACATCGCGCGCTCGGCGACGAGGGGCCTCGTGCCGTGCACCATGGTCGAGACGTCGGTGTTCTCGGGCAGGTGGTCGTTGAGGCACACGGTAATCCTGGAGTTGGGGAGCATCGAGAAGGCGGGCCCTTCGACCACTCCGGCCCCGGTCTGGAAGGTGAGTGCCACCCGGTTTTCCGCCTCGTTCGGGTTCTGGATGAGCACGTAGGCCTTGAAGCCCACGTCGTAGCCGGTGGCGCCTTCTGCGAGGAAGTAGTCGGTGGAGGGGACAGTCGCCCCGATGGAGCAGGAGCCCTCGCGCCTGGAGTTGCGGTACATGGAGCGCTCGGCGACGACCGGGACGCTCGAGGTCACCATCACCGAGGCGTCGGCCTCTCCGATGTCGGAGAGCATGCTGTAGGTTGCCCGTGAGCGCGGGGGTACGACCTTTGAGACCCTTGCCGGGCCGTCCGGCGTCATGTAGGTGAGGGTCAGGTCCGCGGGGGCGGCGTTGGGGTTTTCGATGAGAGTCCAGGTCTCCAGCCCCCAGTTGCTGGACCCCTCCGCCAGGTACCAGACCTTCGACGGCGCGGTGGCCCCTATCGAGGAGTGGTAGCCGGCCTGCGAGGGTTCGTACAACTCCCCGGTCCAGAACATGGTGCGGTCCGCTGCTATCGTCTTTCCCTGGAGGCACTCCACCCTTGTCGAGAAGTCCACCTCTCCTATGTCAGCCATGGAGGAGACTGTCGTCTGCGAGTTCGCGGGCAGGGCGATGGTGCGCTCCGTCACGATCCCCTTTCCTTTCGCGGGCGGGTTCGTGTCCATGCAGGTGAGCTTGGCGTCAACGGCCGAGTTGTTGGGGTTCATCACGGTGATGTAGGTGGAGAACCCCCAGGCGTTGGTGCCCTCGGCGAGGTAGCAGGTGGGATTCCCCGTCACCTGGAACCCGCGCGCGAGCGACCCCGACTGCCCGTCCGGGTTCGTTACCGCCACCGTCCACTCACCCGCCGCGGCGCCTGACAGGTCGAATGTACAGGATACCCCTCCTTCATCGCGGAACGTGACCCTCGAAGCGGGAATGTCGTTCCACCCGGTTTTCCGCAGCCGGACCTTGACCCCGGGAAAGAAGTGCGAGCCCGCGATCTTCACGGCCCAAGCCTTCTGGTCGCCGGAGCCCGAGGCAGGTGAGACCGATCCCACGACAGGCGCGGGGTTGGATACACGCTGGGCGTAGATGTCCGACTGGTCGTCCGCGCGAAGGTCACCCCAGCTCAAGATCGCGCCGCCCGTGGTGTCGGTGGCCATGGGACAGTAATCGTAACTCACGGGGGTCATGCACGGGCGCGCGCCGGCCGCCCCCCAGACGAGCCCACCCGCGCCGCTAACTCTTTGCACGTAGAGGTGCCACGAATCATCGGGGTTTTTACTCAGCCAGTTCACTATACCGCCGCCGAGCCCGTCGCTCGCTATCGTCGGCAACGCCTTGTAAGTACCCCCGCCCGCAACCCGCCTCCCGTTTTGAGTCCACAGCGCACGACCCCTGGCGTCAACCCTCTGGGCCCAGACCCTGTTGCGGTCTCCTTCGCGGCTGTCTATCCACGTGATTATCATGCCTCCGCCGCCGTCGGCAACGGACTCGGCGCTGGGTTGGATGCCGTCCTCCTGCTCCACCACGGAGACCGTGACCCCGTCCGCGGTCCAGAGAACCTGCCCGGCACCGTCAACCCTCTGGCAGTAGATGTCATAGCACTGCTCGTGGTACGTCCTGTCCTCGCTCCAACTGAACAGCGCTCCGCCCAAGCCGTCGGGAACCATCGACATGTCCTGAGTGAGCGTTTCCACCGGTCTCGGCCCCAGCACCTGCACGCCGGCCTCGGGCCACAGGTGGTTTCCGCTCCCGTCAACCCTCTGTGCGAGCTGCGAGAGGTTCGGCCCGGTGAAAGAGACTATGGCTCCACCCGCTCCGTCCGGGCAGACAATGGGAGACGTGTGGTTATCCGGAAGGGGTGATACCAGCAGGCCGTTGTCCGTCCAGAGCGTGTTCCCGCTCGCGTTCACCCTCTGGGCGTAGATATCGGGCATGTCGGGAACACCCCGGCGGAAGTCGGGCCATACGATTATGGCCCCCCCGCCGCCGTCGGCCGCCGGTTGAGGCCTCGGCCATTCGACATCGCCGTAGCCGCTCTCGTTGCATATTGTTATCCCGTCGGCGGCCCACATCACGTTGCCCGCCGAGTCCACTCTCTGCGCGAACACCTGCCACTTCGGCCACTCCCGCGCGTCGCCCCAGGTTATTATCGCTCCCCCTCTGCCGTCGGACACGACGCCGGGCCACTCGATCTGTTCGGCCCCGCATACCGGGACGCCTTCAGCCTGCCACAGCGTCCGCCCACTGGGATCCACCCTCTGGGCGTATATCCAGGGGTTAGCGCCGGAAGGGTCGTGGCGGCCGTCCAGCCAGACGATTATCGCGCCGCCCGCGCCGTCAGGTATTACCCGCGCGGCGGTGTCGTCACCCTGCGCGCCGCAAACCTTGATCCCATTTCCGCCCCAGCGGGCCGCCGCGACGGCGGGCAGGATCGCGGACAGAACTAACAACGCACCTGAGACCGTAACCGCAACGCAGAACGCCGCGCTCCGCGTGATCCGGGACATCCCGCGCCCTGACTTCCGGCTCTTTGCCTCTTTCCTTGCCGTCATACCTGCTGCCTCCCGGCGATCGTAATCTCGGACCACTACATCATCTCCCGGAACACCACCGGCGTTTCGCGACGACATTGACGCCTTACGGTTTCCACCCGGATTCTTCGCCACCGCGACTCTCGTACCGTGAATTCTCTACCTCCAGAATCCCCCCACCGTGTCCGTCCCCGCGCCCCGGTTGTTCGTGTACATGGAGCGCTCGGCGATCACCGGCCTCGCGCCGTCGAGGGACTCCACCAGTATCGAGGCCCGGGCGTCCGCGCCCATCTTTTCGGCCATGTCGTAGGTGGCCCTGGTCCCGGGGGCGATCTCGTCGGTGAAGGAGACCGTCTTTCCCCCTCCCTGGGGCAGGTAAGTTACGCGGACCCTTACCGCTCCCGGGTTGGGGTTGGCCACCAGGGTCCAGGTCTCGAAGCCCTTCGAGGTCTGTCCGTCGGGGAGGTAGAAGCTCATGTGCGCCCCGGGGAGCCCTACCGAGGCGTGGAACGCCTCCCCGGTCCCGTTGTCCCAGTACATCGCGCGCTCGGCGACGAGGGGCCTCGTGCCGTGCACCATGGTCGAGACGTCGGTGTTCTCGGGCAGGTGGTCGTTGAGGCACACGGTAATCCTGGAGTTGGGGAGCATCGAGAAGGCGGGCCCTTCGACCACTCCGGCCCCGGTCTGGAAGGTGAGTGCCACCCGGTTTTCCGCCTCGTTCGGGTTCTGGATGAGCACGTAGGCCTTGAAGCCCACGTCGTAGCCGGTGGCGCCTTCTGCGAGGAAGTAGTCGGTGGAGGGGACAGTCGCCCCGATGGAGCAGGAGCCCTCGCGCCTGGAGTTGCGGTACATGGAGCGCTCGGCGACGACCGGGACGCTCGAGGTCACCATCACCGAGGCGTCGGCCTCTCCGATGTCGGAGAGCATGCTGTAGGTTGCCCGTGAGCGCGGGGGTACGACCTTTGAGACCCTTGCCGGGCCGTCCGGCGTCATGTAGGTGAGGGTCAGGTCCGCGGGGGCGGCGTTGGGGTTTTCGATGAGAGTCCAGGTCTCCAGCCCCCAGTTGCTGGACCCCTCCGCCAGGTACCAGACCTTCGACGGCGCGGTGGCCCCTATCGAGGAGTGGTAGCCGGCCTGCGAGGGTTCGTACAACTCCCCGGTCCAGAACATGGTGCGGTCCGCTGCTATCGTCTTTCCCTGGAGGCACTCCACCCTTGTCGAGAAGTCCACCTCTCCTATGTCAGCCATGGAGGAGACTGTCGTCTGCGAGTTCGCGGGCAGGGCGATGGTGCGCTCCGTCACGATCCCCTTTCCTTTCGCGGGCGGGTTCGTGTCCATGCAGGTGAGCTTGGCGTCAACGGCCGAGTTGTTGGGGTTCATCACGGTGATGTAGGTGGAGAACCCCCAGGCGTTGGTGCCCTCGGCGAGGTAGCAGGTGGAGTTGTTGGGCGGAGGCGGGGCTTGGGTAACGGTGAACCCGTTCTCCAGCTTGTTGGTCTTGTCGCCGCCCGTCTTGACCCAGGCGTTCCTGGGGCCGAGGTAGGTCTCCGGCTCGATGGTGATACTGGCCTTCACCTTGTTCGCGCTCAAGCGCGTAGTGGAGTTGACGTCGACCCCGTCACCGGAGAACACCGCCTTGCTCTCATTCGTGAACGCTCCGTCGGACGCCGTCAACACGACATCCAGCGTGGCTCCCTGGGGGCCGGAGGGAGGCTCGATCGACGTGAGCGCGGGAATACCCTGGCGGTAGACAAGTCCGTCACTCGATCCGCAGTACAGGCGGGCGTTATTCGGGTCATACTGCAGGCTCGAGTTCTGGTCCGAGTTCGGGTTCACGCGGCCGATGTCCACCCAAGTGCTGCCGGAGGACGCGGTGCAGTTCTTGTACGCGTGACCGTCATAGGCGAGCGCGTACAGGGTGTCGTTGGTTTCATCAACGGAAAGGGAGTATAGCTCCGGGCCGCCGCACAGCGTACCGATGCCGACCCAGTCACCACCCGCGCCGATGTTCCTTCTGAATACGTTTACCTCCCCGGTGACCCCCGTCCAAGTCCCGGCGTAGAGTATGTTCCTGGCCGAATCGAGGTCCATGCATTGGACGCTCCAGCCCGCGCCCAGGGCGGCACCGAACGGACTCCAGCTCGATCCGTCGTACCTGTAAACAGAGGCGGCCGGAGGCCATTCTTCGCCGATTGACCCTCCCGCGTAAAGGATGTGCCTCTGCGCGTCCATCTCCATGCACCTGAGTCCGTCCATCGGGTTTCCGATGCTCGCCCACGGGCCGGTCCCCGACGAGTAGTCGTATTCCCACGCCTCTCCGCCGTAGCTGCCCGCGTAGAGCTTTTCCCGCGCTCCGTCGGAGGCGACCGAGCTTGGATTCGCATTGCCGATGGTACTGTTTGTCAGTGTCCAGGCGCCTCCCTCCTGGAAAGTCCAGACCTCGAAGTTGCTGTCGACATACAGCGCGGCAAGGAGCGTATTGCTGACGGGGTCGTACTCGATGTCGTTGATCCAGTTCCCCGACGACGGCCCTCCGGTGCTGCTCCATGCACCGGACTGATACCTGTACACCTCACCATTCTGCATGCCGGCGTAAAGGATGTCGTGCGCCTCGTCCAGGGACAGGGAGGTCACGCGGTCGGTGTCCGGCGAGGGGCCACCGGTAGATGTCCATGTGTACGCCGCCGGCGCACTCGCCGCCAGGCAGAGCACGAGGCCCAGAGCCAGGACGAGCGCGCTCGTCACTCTGATTCTCATGGCTACCTCCCGAATCCTTTTACTAACCCGGTCCGCCTGTCATTATAGCCAACTCTCCGAGCTCCCGGCCGAGGGCTTCACCTCAATCTCGAAGGTGCCGCCCGGGGCGCCCGCCAGCTCTATAAAGCCGCCCGAGGCAACGTAGGCTCCGCCGGCGTCAATCGCGCTGTCGTAGGTCATGTCCCCGCCAGCGTCGAAGACGATCACGCGCCCGCCGGACGGTCTCTTTGTTATGAGTACGTAGTCCCCGGTGGACGCGAGCCACTCGTTGAGGCCTTCCTTGCCGATCGCTACGCTCGTCCGCCCGGCGCTGAGCCGGTCCGCGGCGAGGTCGGAGCTGTACAGGTACTCGCTAACGCGGGCGGACTTCCGGGCGCCATCGAGGTGGATGTCGAGCTCTGTGACGTCGCGGATGGCGTCCGTCGCCATTTCACCGCTGATGGGACTCACCAGCTTTTTCACACCGTAGAAATCAACGTAGCCGGGCATCCCGGGTATCTCCGCCAACTTGACGACATGCGAACCGTCCTGGGAGATAGACTCCCAGGGCGCCACATTCCTGCGCAGCCACCGCGAGCCGTCAAGGCCCGGCCCGAGCGTCTCCGGCGCCCCGGCGGGCTCGAGGCGCTGGCCCATCGTCATGTACGCTCCGTCGACGGCCGCCAGCAGCACATCTCGCCCCGCCGCGGACAGCAGCTTGAGGCTCGTGCCCGTCGCCGTATACAGGTTGCCGTCCCGGTACGTGAGAGGGAACGGCCCGGTGAGGGCGCCTTTTTTCATTGTAGTCAGGTTCACGACGTTCGCCGCGGGATCGATCGAGACCATGTAGGTCGACATGTCACCCCCGTAGGTCCCATCAAACTTCGAGTAACCCTCCGGTAGCGGCTGGGGAGCTCTCGGCGCCACCGAACGCTTCTCCGCCTTCATCAGCCCCTTCGCCACCAGCACGCTGTCCAGGATGTCGTAGGCGATCCCGGCGGCGTTGCTGCCGTGTCCCGCCTCTATGACGGCCACCGATATCCTCCTGTCGGGGACGGAGATCATCATGGAATGGTAGTCGTCGGAGTCGCCCCCCTTGCCTATCACCCTGATGCCATGCTCCTTGTAACGCTCGACGACCGTGAGATCGAAGCCGAGCCCGTAGTTCATCTCGGGGTTGACTCCCGTCTCCTCCATCGCGGCCCTCGCGTACTCCGAGGGGTGGGGGCTGGTCATCTCGTCGATGCTTTCGCTCGAAAGGACACGCGCCCCGCCGTTGGAGAAACCGTTCATGAACATCACCAGCTCTTTCGCGGTCGAGGAAAGCCCGCCGGCGCCCAGGACCGACATCGTCTCGGGGGGCACCGGCTTGCCCGAATCGGGCAAGTAGAACCTGGCGATGCCGGCGTCCGGCCTCTGGCCCACGCTGACCCCCGTTCTGGTGAGGCCCAGGGGAGAGAGGATGTTGTCGGTCAGGAAATCGACGTATTTCTGCCCGCTTACCTCGGCCACAATCATCTCGGACAGGGTGAACCCGTCGTTACAGTAAGGGGCCGCCCGGCCGGGCGCGGCCTTCAGGTTGGATGCGGCGAGGCAAGCGAGCGTCTCCTGGTAGAGCCGGTCGTTGAAGGCGTAGCCCGTAGCGTTGGCGTAGTTGGAACCGGGGAAGCCCGAGCTGTGGTTCAGGAGCATGCGCACTGTCACGTACTCGTACCTCGGGTCCTTCATCTTGAAACCTGAAAGGTAACTGGTGACGGGCGCGTCCAGCTCGACCTTGCCGTCGTCCACGAGTTTCATGACCGCGGCCGCGCAGTGCGTCTTGCTGACCGAGCCCACGTTGAACAGCGTTTTCTCGTCAACCGGCTTCCCGGTGGAGCGGTCCGCGGTCCCGATGCCCTCGGCATAGACGATCCTGTCGCCGTCCATTATGGCCACGCTTGCCGAGCAGGCCTTGCCCGAGTTGATGTCCTTCCATACCCCGTCGCGCGCCGTCTTACGTGCCGCCCGGTAGGCGTCGCCCTCGCCGGAGGTGTCGCCGCCGCAACCGGCCGCGAGCCCCGTGGCGCACATAGTGATAGCGAGAGTGAGCACCAGCGCGTTCTTGAGCTTCGACATGGCTGCTTCTTTCACCGGCTTAGCCGTTAATGAAGGCCGTCAACCCTCTTCCTTGCGGATCTCCTCTATCTTGTTAAGCAACTGGATCGTGCTGAAGGGCTTGAGGAGGTAGCCCTGGGCGCCGCCCTCGAAGGTCTCCTCCATCGCTTCCAAGTCGACCTTGCCTGTCAGGAAGATGACGGCCGTATCGTCGAGGTCGGGGTTTCGCCTCAGTTCCCTGAGGGTGTCCGGCCCTCCCATGACGGGCATTTCGACGTCCAGGACGATGATGTCGGGCGGGGACATCGCCGCCATCTCAACCCCCTGCATGCCGCTGGAAGCGACGCTGACCCTGTACCCCTCGAGTTGAAGCGCGACCTTTACGCTGGAGGACAGTTCGGCGTCGTCGTCTACCAGCAACACGTCGAGCTTCCCGTCGCTCCTCTTATTCAGCAAGTCAATCGCCCTTCCGTTCCGGTTTCGCGTCCTTCAATGTGAAATCGAAGCAGGCGCCGTTGTTGTTGTACGCGCTTACGGTTCCACCGTAGATGCCGACGATCTTCTCGACGATAGAGAGACCTATCCCGGTGTCACCGGTTTCGCCTCCCTTGACAAAGGGCACGAAGGCCGTCTCCAGGATCTCGTCCGGTATACCTTTGCCGTCGTCCCTGAACAGGTACCTGTGCTCTCCGTCCCGCGCCTGGTGCGAGATCTCGATCGAGAGCCCCGGCTCGTTGTGCTTCAGCGAGTTCGTCATGAGGTTGCTGAAGAGCTGGTACATGTGAATGGGACTCGCGATCACGGTCCCCATGTCCCCCTTCAACTCGATGGTGGCACGGCTCATGCCGGGCAGGGACGCCTTTTCCCTCTCGAGTTCGCCGATTACTCCGGCGATTTCGACCGGTTCCGCGTCACCGGGCTCCCGCGTCTCTGCCAGCAGGAGCAAGTCGGTAATGATGCGCTCCGACCTCCCTATGGCCCTGCGCTGCACGCTGAAAAGATCTTCGATCATCGACTGCTTGTCCTCGATGTCCGTCGGAATGAGCTTCTCCAGCGTCTCCGACGATGTCCTGATGGCGGCAAGCGGGTTCCTGAGGTCGTGAGATACGACGTGAGTGTACGCCTTGAGTTCGGCGTTCGCCCTGCGGAGCTCTTCCTCCATCCTCTTCAACTCGGAAATCTCGATGGCCACGCCCCTGAGCCCCACGGGGATATCCCCCTCGAAGATGAGGGAGGAGTCGACCAGCATCGGGAACTCGGTGCCGTCGCTCCTGCGGGCGACGTATTCCCTCTGGCCCGCTACGTCCATCATGATCGGCTGTTCCCGCTCGTTCAGCTTGCCCTTTTCGCTCTCGGCCAGGAGCTCCATGACGGTCATGTTCGCCAGCTCGGATTTCGTGTAGCCGAACTTCTTGGTGGCAGCGCTGTTGACGAAGGTTATCCTTCCCTCGGAGTCGGT
>CAZAIS010000027.1:0-12789 GCA_964485255.1 uncultured Acidimicrobiales bacterium
GTTAAACAGACGCCTCATAACAGTAGCCCTGTCGGTTACGATCGTGACGGTTCTATCGGTCGCGCTCGTATCTTCCTGCGGCAACGATCGCTCTACGGCCAAGTCGAAGGTCTACCCCGTGGCGGGGCTTGTCGTCGAGGCCCCCCCGCACTTCGATACGTGGACCCGCGATTGTGACTGCTGGATCCCCGGGACACCGGGGGCGGCCGTGTTGTACGGCGATTCGGTGAGAAACAGCACCGGGGGCGGGCTCGTGCTGGCATTGCCGGGGGGCGGCATGCTGCGCGCGGGCGAAAGGGCGGAGTTCGAGCTGACGAAGACCGGGCTGGAACCACCGGTTGTCCGGGTGGTAAGGGGAGATGTCTGGCTTGAGGCAGCCGGCGGTGTACGGCTCAGGACCGCAAGCGCGACAGTGATTCCCGTTTCGTCGCGGGGAGAAGAAGCAACTTGCAAAGTGGGGGTGGGATTAGCGTCGGGTGGGCCGACCACCGTCACGTGTTACGCGGGCTCCGCCACGGTGGAAGCCGCCGGCGAGACGGTTACATTGCAGGAGGGCACAGCGTCCGTTTGCGGGCAGGGCGGGCCTCCCTCGCCCGCGTCCGAATCGACGGGCGAGGCTCCGGCCGGAGGACTGGCGTTCCTGGTCGACCTGCAGACCGCGCCGTTCTTCCGCAACGAAGCGACTCGTGCCCGGGCCGAGGATGATGCCAGGTCCAAGCTGACAGTGGACCCGAACAACGCGTGGTCCAATGTGACCCTCGGTCGGGCTCTCCTCGACGCCGGCAAGACACAGGAGGCGAAGGACAGGTTCAATAGAGCAATCGAGTCCAGGAAGGGTTTCGCCCAGGCGCTCGCCGGGCTGGGCCGAGCGGCACTCTTTGAGGGCAGGTGGAAAGAGGCGGCCAGGGAGTACGATCAGGCCAGGCTCGCGGACAAGAAGTCGATCGAAGCGCTGCTCGGCGCCGCCGCCGCCGCGTTTGGGATGGGAGACCTCCCCGAAGCCGGGAAGTGGTTCAAGGAGGCCCTCGACATCGATCCCCAGAGCCAGAATGCCCTCGCCGGGCTGGGTGCCGCGAACATCCTTTCGGGTGACCTGGTGAAGGCATCTGATGATATCGAGAAAGCGCTTGACATCGAGCCTGCCATGACCGAGGCCCTGGTGCTTCGCTCCTGCATAGCCACGTTGAAAGGAGATCTTGCTTCCTCCCTGGTGGACTTGAGGAAGGCCGCCGATGCCGGTTCCGAAAACTACAACACCCTGGCTTCGGTTGCCGACAGGACTCTCAGGATGGGCATGGTTGAAAAAGCGACGGCCGCATTCAAGCGCCTCAACCAGAGCCGGGATCCAGCCATGATGTCGGCCGGATACCAGGGAATGGGCGCCGTCGCGTGGCGTTCCGGCGACTCCGAGAAGGCCCTTACGGATTGGACCAAGGCCCAGGACCTGGCGCCCGACAGGCCGGCGGTCCTCCAGGACCTGGGCCTCGTGGAGATGCTTATCGGGGAGACGGAACAGGCTATTGCGGCGTTCACCCGCGCCACCGCAATCGAGATCGCCGACTGGCGGGCTCACGAGATGCTTGCCGGAGCCCTTCTGGCGGCCGGCTCGAACCCCGCAGCCCTTACCGAGGCGCGGGCCGCGGTCGAACTCGCGCCCGACAGGTGGACCGCTCATATCATACTCGGTCTCGCGCTGGACAGGTGCGGGGAAAAGGACGAGAGCTCCATGGAGATGGGCAGGGGGTTGAGCCTCAAGCCCGCCTCCGGTCTCTCCGCGGCGCACCATGCCCTGGTCGCTGAAGCCCTGAGAATACAGGGCAAACCCGCAGAAGCACTGCGGGAATACCTGGCAGCACAGAAAACCAATCCGTCCGAGGGAGCATACTACAGGCTGGCGGGTGACGTGCTCGAGGAGCTCGGTCGCTCCGCGGAGGCGCTCACGCAGTACAGGAAGGCGGTCAAGGCCGCCCCATCCGACTCCCTGTCCCGGATCAAGCTGGCACGGGCGCTCTACGGCTCGGGAAAGAAGGACGACGCCATCGAGATGCTGCGGGACTCTGTCGAACGCGACCCGAATGACGCCCTGCCCAGGCAATTGCTCGGGGAGTTTCTGCTGGCCGAAGATGACGTCGAAGGAGCCCTGTTCCAGCTCGACGCCGCCGTTTCAACCCCCGGGATCGAACCCGAGACGCTGGCGTCGGTTCTTGTGACGAGGGGCAACGCGTTCGATCGCAATGAAGACTTCGCAGCGGCAATGGCGGATTATTCGCGTGCAATATCCTGCGACCCCGGCAGGGGAGACGCCTGGTTCTATCTCGCCGGTGACCTCGAGAGGACGGGCAGGCCCGCCGAGGCGCGCAACGCCTACGCCAGCGCGGCCGCCCTCTGCGGGGACACCCCGGAGTGGAAGAAGTTTTACGAGGAGTCTTCTGACAAGCTACGGCAGTTGAGGTGACCCGGTTCCGGGGGCTTTTTCGGCCACCGGCCGGGAGCCGCCCACCGTCACGGTACGAACATGATTCCCGCGCACCCGGCGAGGTAAGCCGCGGTCAGCAGCGCTTCGGGCAGGTGGATCTTCATCGGGTATAGACGGGTCCTGCTCATGCCGTCACCGTAAGCGCGGGCGTCCATGGCCACCGCGAGATCGTCGGCATTGTGAAACACCTTGACGAACAGCGGCACCAGCACCGGGAGGATGTCCCGGACCCGCCTGAATACATTGACGGACTCGAAATCCGCCCCGCGGGCCGTTTGTGCTCTTACAAGCTTGTCGCTGACGTCCAGGATGTTCGGGATGAAGATGAGGGTGATGCTGACTATGGTCGTGATCCTCGCGACCGGGATGCGAAAGGCGGCAAGCGGACGCAGCACGGACGCCAGCCCGTCGGCAAGGCGCAGCGGTTGCGTGGTCATAGTGAGCGCGCACAGCAGCACCACGAGAAGAAGCACACGGCCGGAGAAAGTCGCGCCGTTGAGAAGCCCCGTATCGGTAATGCTGAGGAATCCCCATTGCCAGATTACCACCCCGGGTGTCAGGAACACCTGCAGCAGGAACGTCACCAGTACTATAATCCAGACCGACCGCAACGCCAGGAGTATCCTGACAAGAGGCAAGTTACAGACCGCCAGGACGGCGACGATCATTCCCGCAAAGGCCAGCAGTCGCCAGCCCGAATAGACGAACACAAGCACGGCGGATACCGCCAGGGCGAGCAGCTTCAGCCTCGCATCGAGTCCATGAAGCACCGTCGGCGAGGGCGTGTACTGTCCGATCGTAATGCCTTTACCCGTCACGCGACGCCTCCTTGAGCCCAAGAATCGCTTCGGCGAGCAGGCGGGGGTCCGAGGGGTCGGCGACGGATACTCCTGCCCTGAGGAGCTCGCGAGCGAGAATGCCCCACTGCGGGAGCTGCATGCCCAGGGCCTCCAGGCCGGCGTTACCACTCAGGAGTCCCAACCGTGTCTCGAAGCGTGTCAGCTTCCCACCGGACAGCAGGCCGAAAGCCGTAGCGAGCGACCAGGTGCCCGCCAGATCGTGAGTGATGACTATGATCGACGCGCCGCGCTCGTGGTGGTACTCGCGGAGGGACGACTCGAGGCTGCGCCTGCCCTCGTAGTCGAGACCGATGAACGGCTCGTCAAGAATGAGTACTTCGGGCATCATGGCGAACACACCAGCGAGCGCCACCCTTCTCTTCTGGCCTTCCGAGAGTGAAAAAGGCGACCTTCCTCCCAGTTCCTCGAGCCGCAGGCCTGCCAGATGTGCCGACCGGGAGACGCGGGCCGCCAGCTCCTCGCCACGCAGGCCGCGGTTCCGCGGGCCGAACGCGATGTCCTTTTCCACGGTGTCGGCGAACAACTGGTCCTCAGGGTTCTGGAACAGGAGCCCCATCCTCCTGCGGAAATCGCGGGTCGCCTGACGCCCTCTTACGGGGTTGTCCCCGTAGTGGATTGAGCCGGAGGAAGGCGACAGCAGTCCCGCGCACAACTGGGCGAGCGTGGACTTGCCCGACCCGTTCGCTCCGGCGAGGCAAATGAAGTCGCCGGGTTCGACATTCATGCTCACGTCCGAGACGGCCGCCACTTCGTCCACGGCCGGAAGCGGGTAAGAGTAGCTCACGTCACGGAGGCTCAGGCGGGAAGCCATGACAGCATCTCCTCGACCGTGAGGGTTCGCTCCGGGATGGGATGCCCGAGCTTCGCGAGCTCACGGGCCACGACGGTGACCGCCAGAGGATCGAGCCCGAGAGCCCTGACGCGTAACGGGTCGCCCAGGGTCGCCTCCGGCGCACCCAGCGCGGCGATGCGGCCGGAGTCCAGCACAACGACTTCGTCCGCGAGACACGCCTCCTCGAGGAAATGCGTGACATGGATTATCCCCTTACCCCGCGCGCGAAGCTTCTCGAACAGCTCCAGTACGCGCCGCCTGGCCGAGCAGTCGAGCATCGAGGTCGACTCGTCGCTCACCAGGAAGTCCGGTTCCATCGCTATGGCCCCGGCGACGGCCACGAGCTGTTTTTGTCCCTGTGAAAGCCTGAGAGCCTGCCGCCGCCCGAGGTCGCCGAGGCCTGCTTCCTCCAGCGCCCGGTCCACGCGCTCGCGGATCAAGGAGGCCGGCAGCCCGAGGTTCTCCGGCCCGAACGCCACTTCCTCCTCCACCGTGGCGCCTACGATCTGGGTATCCGGGTTCTGAAACACCATTGCCACCCGTCTGGAGATCTCCAGGGACGCCGAAGGCAGGGCGGTATCCAGGCCGCAGGCCAGGACCCTGCCGTCGCCGGGGACCAGCAGCCCGTTGAGGCACCTGGCCAGCGTGGATTTGCCCGAGCCGTTCCTGCCGAGCACGGTATACATTCGCCCCGGCTCGAATCTCAGGCTCAGTTCCCGGAGCGCCTGAGCTCCCGTCCCCTCGTAGGCGTAGGAAAGACCATCGACTATTATGCAGGACCCCTCGTCTCGCTGTGACACTTCACTCACCTCGATTGGAGCGGGAGGCCCTCGAGTGAGAGCGTTACGCGCCTCGAGGCGAAACCGACAAACAGGCCTGTGGGAATCGCCACGAGGATCAAATAAGGCAAGTAGTAGAAGAGCGCGGCATGGCGGACGAGCAACCAGGCGGCGAGGAGTTGCACCACGTTGTGCGTCACGGCGCCGGCGACGCTGACGCCGATCACGCTGAACGCGCTTTCGAACAGGACGAATACGGCGATCATCACGAGCGTACTGGCGAGCCCGCCGGAGAATGACAGGAAAAGGCCGATTACGCTGCCCCTCAGAAGCCCACCGATCAACGCGCGCAGCACGGTGACTTCGAGTGCCATCCCCGGGCCGAACAGGTACAGCGCTATCACGGTGGCTATATTGGCGAGACCCAGCTTGGCCCCGGGGAAGGGGAGCAGCGGCGGGAAGGTGCTCTCTATTATGGAAAGCACGAGGCCTATCGAGACAAGCAGCGCCAGGTTGGTAACTCTGCGGGTTTGAGACACGGCCTGTTACTCCGTCACTGAATCGACTTCGCCGCCGCCGCGCCTGCCCGTCACACGCAAGACTACCCTGTTGGGGAGGCAGACGATTTCCCTGCCCCGGGAATCGATCCAGCCCACACCGACGCACAGCTTGTCCCGGCAGGCGCTTTCGACCATCCGAACACGCCCGTCTTTCACCTCGACCGTACTGATCCCGCTGACACCGCGCACCTCGAACCTGCGCGAGGACTGGTTCTTGCCGAGGGCGATTCTCATAACCGATTTGCCGTTGACCTCGATTACTGCAATCGAACCCTTCTCACCGGCGCTCGCGCGCGACACCAGCACAAGCGATATGACGGCCAGTGCCGCGAACAGCACGACCAGTACTATGTCACCCGGCCTTACTCCGCCCGGCGCCCGTTTTGCCCGCGAAAGGTTCACCCGGCAGTCTCCCTCGATTCCGCTGGCCTGCATTTGGTTTCCACCGCGAGATATTCTATCATCAAGATTGGCGCTCGGAGCCGAACTGTAACATACCGGAGGCGCGAGTCAATGGTCGAAATCCAGCGGGCGGGGGTCAAGGACCACGGCATGGTGACCGAATTGCTGGTTGAGTTCGCGAATGCGGTGGGGAACGAGCTGCAAGCCGATCGCGATCGCTGGGAGCGCGTGGTCGCGGAACTCCTGGATTCCGATCGGTGGCTCTTCCTCCTCGCGCTCGAGGATTCAGAGCCGGTTGGACTTGCCGTAGTCAACTGGTTCCTGACCCTGTTCGCCTCCAGCACGGACGCGAGGCTCGTGGCCGTGGTGGTCGAACCGGAACGCAGGGGCGCAGGCGTCGGGACGGCATTGATGAACGAAGCGCTGTCAGCGGCACGGCGCCGCGGGTGCCGGGTGTTGGAAGTCTCCGCCGAGAATTCCGATGGAGCCATAGAATTCTTCAGGAGGTTCGAGCCCGGTACCGAGAAGGTGTTGCTCGGCTGGGTGTACGGCGGCTAGCGTGGGTGCCGCGGGGCGCGTCCGACGGCACCGGTCAGTGTGACTTCTGCCTGGGGTGGCTGTCCTGCAGGTTGACCGCCATGACCTCGATCGTGTCCTTGTCCCTTGGATACTCGATGATCTCGGTCTCTATTATGCTGTCGTCCTCGGTGTCGAAACCGAACTTGTCGAGATAGCCCGTTATCTTCTCCTTGACCCGGATCGTCGCGCAGGTGGCGCCGTCGTAGTTGGTATTGGGGTAGAGGACGGTGAACCTGGTACCCTCCAGCCGCGCGGCCTCGTCCGCCCCGCGTATGTTCCCCCTTATCTTGTAGCCCACGTCCTTGATGACCTTGACTCGCGCTTTCTTCTTCATCGGGGCGAGCATTTCCTCGTTGATGCTGAACGTCGTCATCGAGAATTTCGACCCGTACCTGTCGAACTCGCTGATGTACTTTTCGATCAGCTTCGCGAGGTACTTCGAGTTGTAGAGCGTAGTTACATCATCCACGTAGTCGTGGTGCTCGAGCTTGATGAAGAAGTACTTGAGCCGGACGTTCAGCTCGCCCGCGACGGCGGCCACGACGGCGAACACGGCGGTCCGTACCAGGAAGATCTCCGTGGCGTTCGATACCGTCACGGAGCCCCGGACGCCGAAAGCGAAGATCGCGTAGAAGCCGGTCGCAACCACGAACGATATCGCGGCACCTTTCCGCCCGTAATGGAGCCCGCCGAAAAGGACCACCACTATCATAGCCTGGCCGACTATGTCGGAGGCGGTATTGCTGCTGGACAGGGTCGCGATGATCGTACCCGCCACGGCGCATATACCGACGACCATTGCCAGGATCTCGAATCGAGTGTACTTCAACGCTCCTCCCTCTATCCTCCCCTGTAACAGGAAAAAGCCGCGCTATGGATTGTGTGAACTCCGCGGGCACGAAGTATGCCCGGTGGCCGGATCGTAGTAGTTCCGGTAATCGCCGGATTGACCGTCGAGATCGCCGGCGGGGCACGTCCACGAGAAAGAGCTCTTGATCAAACCCTCGGTGGCCAGATCGTCGAGACTCAAAGGCTTGTCGCCATCATGCAGTGATTGGTATACGGTCACGGCGTCGTAGATAGTCCTAAGGTTCGCCTTGCACGCGGACTCCTGCGCTCTACCTCTCGAGAAACTCATCGTCAGCACCACGATGCCTACCAGGATTGACAGGATCAGAATCGTAACCATGAGCTCGACGATCGTAAACCCCGCCTGCCCGGATACCCTTGTGCGGTGAAGCCTCATGTGGGAACCGCCTCGATCGTAAAACAATGCTCGACCAAATCTGCCCCGTAATCCGGCACCACGGAACACAACCTGAACGTCGGAGCCCACTTTGCTATCATCTAGATAGCAGAGTCCATGACCTTGAAACGTGTTCCGGGAAATCAATATATCACAGTCGGGCAGCGCGTAAAACCGTTGCCGGTGGGGGCGGTCCCGGGCCCGCCCGGCGCCATTGGAGTTGTTACGCATGGAGATAGTCCCGGTCGTTACATCGCGCTTCCGCCTCGACGGCGGGTCGATGTTCGGCGTTATCCCGAAAGCACTGTGGGAGCCTGAGGCTCCGGCCGACGAGTTGAACCGCATCGAACTGGCGGTGAACTCGCTTGTTGTCAGGACGGGGGAGAAAGCCGTGCTCGTGGAACCGGGGATGGGCATGAAATACGACGGCAAGCGCAGGGATATATACGCACTCGAAACGCTGGACGCGGCGGAAGCGGTAAGCGAGGCGGGCGTAAACCCCTCCGACGTGGACCTCGTGGTGCCGACCCACCTTCACCTCGACCACGCCGGCGGCTTGACGTACCGGGACGGATCGGGTGCCCTCACCGTGGCGTTCCCGCGCGCGGGGCTGGTGGTTCAAGAAGCCGAGTGGGAGGCTGCTATCTCGCCCGGTCCACTGGAGAAGGCCTCTTACAACCCGGACGACTACGTGCCGCTGGAGCGCCAGGGGCTGCTGAGGATCGTATCCGGTGACGTCGAGGTCCTTCCGGGAGTAAGGGTGGAGCTGACGGCCGGGCATACAAGGGGGCACCAGGTCGTCCGGATGGGCGAAGGTGGGGAGGAGGCCCTGTTCCTCGGCGACATCGTGCCGACCACCGCGCACCTGGAGCTCAGGTGGTTGATGGCCTGGGACATCGAGCCCCGCGTCGTCTACGAGCACAAGAGGCGGTTGCTGGAAGACGCCGCGCGGCGGGGAGTCATCTGCTTCTTTCCCCACGACCCCAAGATCGCCGGGTGCAGGCTGGAGGCGCGTGGACGATCCGGCTTCCGGGTTCTTCCGGACACTGTAATCGAGGCTGTATAGATGAGATGTGAAAGCCACCCAGATGTCCAGGCCACGGCACGCTGCACCAGGTGCGGGAGGTACCTGTGCGGATCGTGCGCGCGCCGGGTCGACGGCAAAACCTGCTGCGCGAACTGCCTGGCGGCGAGCCCCGCGACGGGTGAGAGCATCCTCGTGCCGGCCGAGGACCTGCATATTTCCAGGGCCTTTACGTTCATGTTCGACGATCCACGCTGGTGGATCAAGACGATAGTTGGAGCGCTGTTCGTGCTTGCTTCCGTGCTCGTCGTACCGTTGTTCTTCCTGCTCGGATACCAGGTTGCCGTCATCAGGGCTGTTGCCTCGGGGAGGGATACGGAGCTCCCCGAGTGGGACGACCTGGCGGGCAAGTTCAAGGATGGCGCGTCGCTCTTTCTCACGGGGTTGGTATATGCGGCGCCCATGTTGGTGATCATGGGCATCGTGTTGACTCTTGGCATACTGGTTGGAAGGACTTCTCCCGGAGGCACGGGGAACGGATTCCTGGTGGCACTGGCGTTTATTTTCTTCACGGCGGGCTGGCTGCTGGCGATCGCGTACGGCTTCCTGCTGCGCCTGGCTTCGCCCGCCTTTGCCGGTGTCTTCGCCCGGACCGGGAGCGTCCGTCAGGCGCTTCAGCCGGGAGTCCTGATCGGCCTCATTAGGGCGGACCTCAAGGCTTACCTGCTGGTCTGGCTGATAACCACGCTGGTTACGAGCACGATAGCGTTCATGGGAGTATTCGCCTGCTGTATCGGGATCCTTGCGACGGTCTTCTACGCGACCGTGGTCAACGCCCACCTGATCGGCCAGCTAACGAGGCTCAATCCGCTAGGCATGAAGGTTCGTGATGGGCAATAGGGCCGCCGTCGGCATAACGACGACCGTGCCCGTGGAGGTCCTGCTCTCGGCGGGTTGTCGCCCGGTGGACCTCAACAACCTGTTCGTATCGGATCCGGACCCTCCAGGCCTTCTGGAAAGGGCGCTAGAGGAGGGTTTCCCCCAGAACTCGTGCGCGTGGCTCAAGGGGATATTCGGCGCGGTAATGAAGGGCGGAGGTCCGTCCAGGATCCTGGGCGTCGTGCGGGGTGATTGCTCCGGCACGGAGCTGCTGCTGGAGGCGTTCGCGTCCCGCGGCCTCGATGTGATCCCTTTCACGTACCCGTACCCGCCGTCGCGCCACGACATGAAAAGGGAGATTCTGAGGCTTTGCGACCGACTGGGCACGACTCTTGACGGCGCGGAGCTCTGGCGCTCCCGCCTCGCGCCGACCCGGGAGCTGCTGGCCTCGCTCGACAGCGAGTGCTGGTCCGGGAACAGGGTCTCGGGTGCCGAAGCCCACTTGTGGCTTGTCAGTTCGAGCGATTTCAACGGAAACCCCGAAGAGTTCACCGGGAACCTGGTCGCGTTCCTCGAGGAAGCAGGCGCGAGGGAGCCGCTGGATGCCCGGGCCGGGCTGCCGTACGCCAGGGAGGTGAGGCTGGGTTACGTGGGTGTGCCACCGGTGAGCCCGGGTGTATTCGACCTGGTCGAGTCGCTTGGGGCCAGGTTCGTATTTCACGAGGTGCAACGCCAGTTCGCGATGCCCCCGGACGCTGCTCCCGACGAGTCAGGAGGCTTTCATCCCGCGGGCGACCTGGTGGAGCAGTATCTGCACTACACTTATCCCTATACAGTCCTCCGCCGGGCACGTGACATCAACCTGCAGGCTCGCCTGCGCGGTCTGGACGGCCTGGTGCATTACGTGCAGAGCTTCTGCCATCGCAACCTGGAGGACGTCTTGTTCAGGAAGCTGATCGAGCTGCCGATGCTTACTCTCGAGTGCGATTGTCCGGGGGAGCCGGGCGCGGCAGGAAGGGCGCGACTCGAGAATTTTATCCAGGTTCTCGGGGAGAACCTGTAGCGCCGCGCTGATATCCGCCCGACTGCTATAATTAGCTCGCAATATCGGACATCGAGGGTGCCGGATGTACAGAATAGGCGTCAAGAGACGGTTCAACGCGGCCCACAGGCTGGAGGGTCACGAGGGCAAGTGCGCCAGGCTGCACGGTCATACCTGGTGCGTGGAGGCGGTTTACTCCTCGGCGGGGGTGGGTGACGAAGCGATGGTGCTGGATTTCGAGCTCGTGCGTGAGATGCTCGATAACGTGGTGGGTCCGCTGGACCACCGGTACCTCAACGAGATCGAGCCCTTCGACTCCGTGCGACCCACCGCCGAAAACGTGGCGCGGGTCGTTCATGCCAGGCTGCTGCTGGAGATCAAGACCCGCCGGCTCCCCGTGGACCTGGTGGAGGTGACCGTCTGGGAGTCCCCGGACACGTGGGCCTCTTACGGTGACGCATGACGGGACGCGGGCTGGCGGCTTCCCTCATGCTGCCGCTAGAATGGACATATCCGCGCTTCAAGGGTCGCGGGCGCGGTGGTTGCGTGGATGTGTGGGCGGCCTGACGAATAGGGGCGGGCTTTGAAAGGGAAGTATCTCAAGGGCAAGACTATCGAGTACGACGGGTCCCAGCTCTCATGCCTGTGGGCTTACTCTTCCTTCGACGTTCAGGGGGACAGCATCGTATCGTTCCGCGGGCCGTGCAACATACTCGACGAGTTCATGGTGGACATGGAGGACAAGCGGAAAGGCGCCCGGATCGAATCCGCCGACATGCTCCATTTCATTGTCGAATATTTCGGCGTCTCGATAGACGAGATCGTGCTGGTACAGAGGTTGCTCATCGGTACCGTGGTAGACCTGCTCAGGGACTCGGTCTATGACGAAGCGGAAGTGGAAAGGGAGTTTGACAACATATTCGCCTATCCTCCCGACGAGGACGAGCGCGGCAAGCTGAGTGTCTCGGTGGCTACGGTCAGCCCCGTCTCCGGCCTGGTACACCTGGGCCTGAACATAGGAAACGAGGGGACGCCGGTCCGCACCGCCGGGCTGGTCGAGATAGGCGTGGAAGACATCGATAAATTCGCGGTTGAGGTTGCGCGGCGCTTCATAGAGGAGATGAAGAACATCAAGATGGACGCGAGCAAGGTGCGTCCCGTAACGTAGATCGCGGTGCGTTCGTGACGGCCGGAGGAGAGCTCCCGCGATCGGACGCCCCGGGAAAGGATGAGATCTGGAAGGCACGAGGGGCAACGTAGAAGAGATTTTCGATTCCGTTCAGGGTGAAGGCCCGCTGGTGGGCGTCCGGCAGATCTTCATCCGGCTCGGCGGCTGCAACCTGTCGTGCGTCTTCTGCGACACTCCACAGGCGAGGCGCCCCGCGGCTACGTGCAGGGTGGAGAGCGTCCCCGGGACCGGTCGTTACGATTACGTGCCGAACACGCTCGGCGTCGATGACGTCATGCGTGTTGTCGGGAAGTTGAGGTTGCCGGGACATCACTCGGTGGTGGTGACCGGGGGAGAGCCGCTGGTGCAGGCGGATTTCCTGCGCGACCTGCTGCCACGGCTCTGCGACGGCGGCCACAGGATATACCTGGAGACCAACAGCACGATGCCCGAGGAGCTTGACGGCGTCATCGAGCACGTTGATTACGTGGCGGCGGACATCAAGCTGCCCACGAGCACCGGCGAGCCGGATCGTTTCGACGCCAACCTGGAGTTCCTGAAGCGGTGCTCCGTCGGCAACCTCTTCGTGAAGATAGTGGTAACCGAGCGGACCCTGGCCGAGGAGTTTCTACGCGGCGTGGAGCTCGTCAGGGAGTCGGGCAGAAAGGCCGTTGTCGTTCTGCAACCAGTGACGGGACGCAGGGGCGAGGTCGGTGTCGGAGGGGGAGTCCTGCTCGAGCTCCAGGCGCTCGCCCTCGAGGTCTACCCCGAGGTGAGGATCATACCGCGCGCCCAGCATGCCCTCATGCTGGCCTGAGAAATGTCGAGCGCCGGGGCTCTACGCGCCCCCGCCGGGCTTCCGTCTCTTCCACTTCAATAGTGCCGTCGCCAGGGTCAGTCCTGCCAGCGCCAACTGTGACACCCCGGACCCGGCGGCATTCA
>CAZAIS010000028.1:0-12781 GCA_964485255.1 uncultured Acidimicrobiales bacterium
GACGTGCCGCTGTTTTGATAGACTTCTGCTCGACGGCCGCGACGATTGGAGCGAGGCGCATGAGACAGGCCAAGGCACTGGTTCTTCCACTGGTGGCGCTCGTCGTGGTGCCGGTATTTGTCTTGGCGGTCTCGGGCTCCACGGTCTTCGGGCTCAACTTCTTCTCCCCGCTGCTCCAGGTGCTGCTCGGCCTGATCGTGTGCGTGGCGGGAATCAAGCTGATCGTGGTAACGGTCAAGGCGTTCACGGAGATGGGACGGGATGCGCCCGCGCCGTGGGACCCGGCCTCAAGTCCCGTCGATTCCGGCCTTTACGCCTACATGAGAAATCCGATGATAGCCGGAGTCATGGTGGTCCTCCTGGGAGAATCTCTCCTGCTCGGTTCCCTGGGAGTCTTCATATGGGCCGTCGTATTCTTCGCGGGCTGCACGGCTTACTTCCATTACCTGGAGGAAAAGGAGCTCGAGAACCGGTTCGGGGAAGCCTACCTCGAGTACAGGAGGAACGTCCCCATGTGGCTTCCCAGGACGCATGCATGGAGTCCTCCCGGGGCTGATGAGCAAGCGCGGGCTCTCGAGGACAATGAAAACGCCTGAGCAGGCCCGCCTGGCTGCCGGCGCCCGCGGACGACCCCGGGAGCGACACTCAGCCGCCGGCGCCGCCCGGTGCCGTTTCCTCCCAGGAGCGCTTCAACCCGAAAGCGATGTCCCACGCGACAACGTAATCGACCACGGGTACGAACAGCAGGAGACCGTACCACTTGTTCCCGTGAAGCCTGCTCGTGACGCGGACGAAGACTATCGCGAGGAATACCACGTTGATCGCCGGCAACAGGCAGAGGACGGTCCAGAGCGCCCCTTTTCCCGCCACGCGGCAGAGCAGGTACACCCGCGCGGCCGGGACCCACGCGAGCCAGGTGTGCGGCAGGGCCTGCTTCCTCGCGATCTCACGGATGCAGTACGAAAAGAATAGGTAGGCGATGACGCCGATCGCTGCGTACATGATGTAGCCGAAGGTCGTGTGTATCAAGGCGGGTGCTCCCGCGCCGTCGTCGAAACGGTACCCCTAGTGTGACTCGGGGCTGGACATGTCGCCAGTGAACTTCCAGCCTCCACCTTCCTTGACGAAAGTAAAGGACATCACGTCGGTCTGGCCCTCGGCCTGGAGCTTCACGGTTACGTTCGCCTTGTCGCCCGACGTCTTCGTCCCGGTTACGGTCCACTTCAAGTCCGAGGGGGCCGTGCTCTGCTTCCCGTAATCGGTGAACTGCTCGAGCGTAACCTCCTTCTTGCCCGATGCGCTCAGGTCTTTGTATACGGACTCCCAGTCACCGCTTTTCATGCGGTTCAGCAGGTCTTCGGCGGCCTGCTTTGGGGTGCTCGCCCCAGAGCTCTGGCCGCAGGCCGCGGCCGTTATGCCAATACCCAGAAGGAGCGCGAGGCACACGACGATGACCGTTGGTTTCTTCAAGGGATACACCTCGTTTCAGATAGTCTGATCGAGTACTGTGACTTATTATACAAGTATTCCGCTTCGTGGATACGCGCTCGGCGAGCCGCCGGCGGCCCCCGCGTTCGTATACGGAGCGCCCCGCGGCGCCCGCCCGCCTTCCGCCCCGGCGTAAGAGTCCGCCCGGCGCGGCCCTGCCGGGGGGGCGTCCACGGGAGAAGCAGAAAAGGAGACAGCTTGCGAAAGGTTGCCAGGGTCGTCCGCTGGTCCATGAAAGCATGGCCGCTTGTCCTTGCCATCGTGGCGACGGTCCTCGGGGCGGCGCTCTGGCCCGTGGTGAACAGGCCGCCGTCCGACCTGGGCGTCCAGGCGAAAGCCCGGGTCAATGAGATCATCTACCCGACTTTCGGCAACCCCGCGATCGTCGAGCGGGGGGCTGAGCTGACCGCCGAGTTCGACCCGAGAAACCGCGGATTCGACAGGCCCTTCGTACACGTAAGGAAATTCACGGTGAATGCCAGGACGGCCGGCAGCCCCTACCCCGCGGCGATGGACCTTCCCGTCAGGATGGTGCGGGAGGGCCCGAGCGCGAGATGGCCGGAGTACGCGGCCGCGAAAGACGAGGACCGGCGCGTCTACCGGGTGACCGTCGAGGTGCCCCGGGCGCTTCCCGAGGACCTGTACGACATTGTCGTAACGGCCCGGCTCAGAGACGGCGGCGAGATCGCCGACATTCAGCCCCATTCCCTCCAGGCGGTCAACGGATACAAGGACGACTTCTCTTTCGTCCAGCTCACGGACGTACACCTCTTCGGGCCGGAGTGCTCCTTCGGCTCGGCGGTATACCACCTGCGCGACGACAGACAGGACGGAAAGGATCCGGGGAAAAAGGGCGCGGTCTACTACCAGAGGGCCATAGACCAGATAAACCTCATGAAACCGGACTTCTGCGTTTTTACCGGAGACGCCATGTACGGGCAGGCGTATTTCCTGCAGGACCAGGGGCCGCCCTGGGGCCTTACAACCGAGTACGAATACGAGATGACGTGGTTCTACGAGGAGACCTTGAGGCTGGACGTCCCCGTCTTCATGATGCCGGGGAACCACGAGAGCTTCGCGGAGGGGAAAGAGGGCGCCCGCGAGGACTGGTTCGAGAACTGGCGCAGGCTCTTCGGGCCCTTGTACTACAGCTTCGACTACGGCCGGCACCACTTCCTCGCCCTCAACGCCCAGGACTGGCCCGTCTCCGAGCGCACACTCTACGATTACGGCGTTTCCATACAGTCGGAGAAGTACAAGGGCCAGTTTTCCTCGGGTGGCGACAAGTGGGCGCCCGGCGTGTCGCCCGGGAGGCTGGACGGGGTGGACGAATCGAAGCTCGGCGGGCAGCTCGCCTGGATGAGGGACGACCTTGAGTCCCACCAGGACTCGAGGATAAGAGTGGTGGCGACGCACCAGGACCCCTGGCGCAGGGAGGGCTCCGGCCAGATGTGGGCCAGCAAGGGCTCCGACAGCGCCGGCGTGTTCGGCGCCATCAAGACGGCTCTCGGTTTCGGCGGCAAGTACGGCGACGGAGCGGGCAGGCTGGCGGCGATCAAGCTGATGTCCGAGTACAGGGTGGCACTCGAGATCAGCGGGCATTTCCACTCCGATTTCCTCGAGGTGTTCCCGTGGCGGGACGCGACGGGCGAGGTGATATGCGCCAACACGACCTGCGCGCAGTTCAATGTCGACGGCCCGTCGCGGTCGTACCCCGGTTACCGCAGGATCCGGATCAAGGACGGCCGGGTGGCCGAAGTGAACTACGCGGACCCTTTCTGGTCTTACCCCCTGTACGCGGGGACTAACGTCGGAGGCATTACGGACCTCGCAAAGCTCGAGGCGCCGGCTATAGGGGCTGCTTACAGCACGCTCCCGGGGTCCGCAGACGACGTGACGCTTACCATCAGCAACAGCCTGGACAGGGCCCTGCCCGGGGCGTACGGCGAGTTCCCCATGCCGTACCTGTCGGGCGGCGGGTATTACAGGGTGACCGGCGGGGTCATCACGCAGGCCAGGGACGTGGAAGAGGGGACGGCCCGGCCCGGCACCCGGGTCTTCGACGTCAGGGCCGACGTCCCACCCGGCTGGACCGCGCAGGTCAGGGTGTTCGTGAGCGCGGTTCCCGACAAGGCGCCTCCGGCGGGCACCGTCGCGATCGGTGCCGGTTACCCCACCACGGGGCCGGGACGCGAAGTCGTCTTGAACCTCGAGGCGAACGACACCGGGGGCTCGGGCGTCAAGGACATGATGATTTCCAATTCCGCCGGCTTCGAGGGCACCCGGTGGGAGCCGTACAGGAAGGCGGTCCGGTGGCGTCTCGCGGGTGACGGAGCCGGCGGCCGCCCGGTATACGTGAGGTTCCGCGACTACGCCATGCCCCCGAACATCTCAACGGTTGCCGCTTCGCCACCCGGCACCTGATATAATCTTGCGGGTCGCTGAAGGGCGGGCCTCGCAGGGCCCGACTGGAGGGAGGGAAGGTCAATGAAGACACGAATTACGGAGCTTCTGGGTATCGAGCATCCCATCATTCTTTCCGGGATGAGTTGGATCAGCACGCCGGAGATGGTCGCGGCGGTATCCAACGCCGGGGGCCTGGGCCTCCTGGCCACGGGCGCGCTCAACGCGGCGGAGACCCGCAAGTCGGTCCGGGAGATTCGAGAGCTCACCGACAAGCCCTTCGGGGCCAACGCGTCGCTGCTCTTCCCGGGCGCAGCCGAGAACGCGGCGGTGTTGCTCGAGGAAAAGGTCCCGGTAATCAACTTCTCCCTGGGCAAGGGGGACTGGATAGTCAACGCCGCCAACGAGTACGGCGGCAAGGTGCTTGCCACGGTCACGAACTCCCGTCATGCCAAGCGGGCCCAGGACTACGGATCGCACGGGGTCATAGTCACCGGTAACGAGGCCGCCGCGCACGGCGAGCCGCCTACCACGTTCTGCCTGGTGCCGAGCGTCGCCGACGTCGTGGACATCCCCGTCGTCGCCGCCGGAGGAGTCGGCGACGGCAGGGGGCTGGCCGCCGTCCTGGCGCTGGGGGGAGAAGGCGTTGCGATGGGGACGCGGCTGATGGCGACTGTCGAGAGCCCGCTGCACGAGAACTTCAAGAAGCTCTCAGTTGAGAAGGACGTTTACGACACAATCTACTCGAGGAAGTTCGACGGCCTGTGGTGCAGGGTACAGGATACCCCCGCCGCGAGGGAGGCGACGAAGCGCGGGCTCTTCCCGTTCGGCTATCTTCAGGCCATTCCCAACTCCCGCTTCATCGCGAAGCAACTGGGGCTGCCGTACTGGAAGATGTTCGTGGGAGTGCTCGCCTCGGGCTGGGGGAACGCGAAGCAGCTCGCCTTCATGGCCAACGCCTTCAAGCAGATCCGTGTCGCGACCGAGAACGGCGACGTGGAGAAGGGTGTCTTGCCTGTCGGCCAGGTACAGGGCCTGATGCACGATATTCCTACGGTCAAGGACCTGATCGAGCGCACCGTGAAGGAGGCCGAGGAAGTCATAAACAACCTGAACGGCAAGATCGCCTGACAACCCGAAGACACCCGGTGAAGCCCCGGCGTGCCCGGGGCTTTTTCTCTCCGGCGCGGCGCCGGAAGCCACCGGGGACGGCCGCGGCGACCCGGCAGGCGCGCGAGTCGGACGGGTGGAGCGGCGCGGGAGTTTCCCGGCACGGGCGCTTGGCCTCGCCGGGCGATATGATCTACCAATTCGGTTAGTCGACCACGAGGTACGAGGAGTGCAGGAATACACGATGTTCGCTCCGGCGCCGCGGGCGCCGGGGGAGGCGGTAGCCAAGCAACGCGCCTCCGTCAGCTCCTTCGAGCACATACGGATGATGATGGACTCCCTGCCGAGCCTGGCCGGGATAATCAACCACGAGCGCCAGTTTGTCCTCGTCAACGAGCGCCTGCTTGAGGCGCTCGAGATGGGGGACATCGAAGACGTCATCGGCAAGCGCCCCGGCGAGGCCCTCGCGTGCGTTCACGCTTTCGAGCTCTCGGGGGGATGCGGGACCTCCGAGCACTGCAGGTACTGCGGCGCGGTGCAGGCCATTCTCGAGAGCCAGAAGACCCGGTCCCGGGTCTGTCGCGAGTGCAGGATCACCTGCGTGAAAGACGGCGTCGAGATGGCCATGGACCTGCTTGTCACCGCGTCCCACTGCGTGCTCAGCGGCCTGGACTACACGATCCTGACCATCTTTGACATAGGCGCCGAGAAGAGGAGGTCCGCGCTCGAGCGCGTCTTCTTCCACGACATCATCAACACGGCCACGACCCTTTACACGCTGATCGATGGAATCGAGACGGGGGTCATGGACGCCGGGGAGGAGTGGCCCCGCCTCAAGAGACTGAGCTACTCACTGCTCGACGACATCGAGGCGCAGCAGGACCTGGCCGCCGCGGAGCGAGGGGAGCTCTCAGTGCGCAGGGAGTACGTTGATGCGCGCGCGCTGCTCGAGGAAGTAGTCATCCAGATGGAAAGCGCGAGTGCCATCAACGAGAAGAAGATCATCGTGGATCCCGCCTCCGCGACCGCGCTCGTCCTGACGGACGGCAGGCTTCTCAGGCGCACGCTCTTCAACATGCTGAAGAACGCGCTCGAGGCGGTGCCCCCGGCCTCGGAGGTGCGCGCGGGCACGGAGGTGTCCGGTGAGCGGGTGCGCTACTGGGTGAAAAACGATACCGTGATGCCGCCGGAGGTGCAGGCCAGCGTGTTCCAGCGGTCGTTTTCCACGAAGGGCCCGGGGCGGGGCCTCGGGACCTACAGCATGAGACTGCTGGGAGAAAGATACCTCGGGGGGACGGTATGGTTCGAGTCCTCCGGGGAGGCGGGCACGACTTTCAGCGCCGAGTTCCCTATCGAGCCCGGTGAGTGACGTGTTGCTGATCGAGCCCGCCCGGCTGGGGGCGCTCAAGCTCAAGAACAGGGTCATAATGACCCCTATGGGGATGTTCGGCATCCCGGACCCCGACGGCACCTTGAGTGAGCGGGGCGTCAGGTTCTACGAGGAGCGCGCCAGGGGCGGTACGGCGTTGGTGTTTCCCGCCGCCGCGCTGGTCACCACGGAATTCGAGGCTGCCTGCGCGGCGCTCAACGCCTTCGACGGCCTGGACAAATCGATCCTCTGGAGCCGGCTCGCCGAGCGCGTGCACCATCACGGGGCGAAACTGGGCATTCAACTAAGCGGCGGCCTGGGGCGCGCTTCGGTCAACTACTTCTTCGACCGCTCCTACGTGCCCGTATCCGCCTCGGCGGTCCCGGCGCACTGGACACCCTGGCTCACCTGCCGGCCGCTCGAGGTGAATGAGATAGAGAGGATCGTCGAGGCGTTCGGCGCGGCGGCCATGCTGGCGCGCGGATGCGGCATAGACGTGATCGAGATTCACGGTTACGGCGGTTACCTCCTGGACCAGTTCATGTCATCGCTGTGGAACCTGCGCGACGATGAATACGGCGGCGGGCTCGAGGGCAGGATGAAGTTGCCCCTGGAGGTGCTGGCGCGCACGAAGGAAGCGTGCGGCCGGGAGGTGCCGGTCATCTTCAAGATGACACCGGCGCACGGAATCGAGGGCGGGCGCCTGCCGGATGAGGGGCTGGAGATCGCCCGAATGCTCGAGGCCGCGGGAGCCGACGCGATTCACGTAGACGCCGGGTGCTACGAGGCCTGGCACCGCGCGATACCCCCGGTCTACGAGCCGTCCGCGGCGCAGGTCGAGCTCGCGGCCCTGGTGAAGGAAGCCGTGTCAGTGCCGGTCATAACCAACGGGAAGCTGGGGGATCCCGAGGTGGCGCAGAGGGTTCTCGACGAGGGAAAAGCCGATTTCATAGGCCTGGGGCGACCCCAGCTCGCCGACCCTCACTGGGTCTCCAAGGTCGCGGAGGGAAGGCCCGCCGACATCGTTCCCTGCATCGGCTGCTGCGAGGGTTGCCTGGCCAGGGGATTCAGCGGCAGGTACGCGAGTTGCGCGGTCAATCCGTCGTGCGGCATGGAGGGATTGTACGAGCTCGAGCCGGCGCCCGAGCCCGGCAGGGTGCTGGTGATAGGCGGCGGCCCCGCGGGCATGACCGCCGCGATAACCGCGAAGCGGCGCGGGCACGAGGTCTTGATACTCGAGAAGCGGGACCGCCTGGGCGGCAACCTCGTGGCGGCTTCGGCGCCGGGCTTCAAGCGCGACGTCGGCAGGCTGCTCGACTACCTCCGGCGCCAGTTGGATCTCCTAGATATCGAGGTACGGCTTGGAACCGAGGCGGGGGCCCTCGACGTACGCGAGGCGAGGCCGGCGGCGGTCATTCTCGCCACCGGCGCGCGGCCGATAGTGCCGGAGCTTCCGGGCGTCGAGCGCGAGAACGTGACCTCGGCGCTGGACGTGCTCAACGGAGAGATTCCCGCGAAGGACCGCGTTCTAGTCGCGGGCGCCGGTGTCCTCGGCTGCGAGACGGCGGTCTACCTCGCCGGCCTCGGCAAACGCGTCACCCTGATAGACGGGCGGGGGATACCGGCCGGTGAGTCATTCTTCGTTCTGAACCGGGCCAGCCTCGTTGAGATGATGGAGCGCCACGACATAGAGCAGCTCCCCGGAGTGGACCTCGCGGGAATCCGCGATGAAGGAGCGATCGTCGGCTCTCAAGAGGGCGAGAGACTGCTGGAGTGCGATTCAGTCGTCCTCGCCCTCGGCTTCGAGCAGGCGGATAACGCCGGCTTCTTGCGGGACCTGCCGGACGGCATCGACGTCCGGATCGTAGGAGACGCCTCGGAGCCCCGCAAGGTGCTCGACGCGGTCTGGGAAGCCTTCCACGCCTCGCGCCTCCTCTAGGCGCGGAAGGCTCAGGGCCCTAAACGACCTTCACTTCCGCCGAGGATTCCCAGAGGCCGTGTATGTTGCACAGGGACGTGGCGATGATCGTTCCCGGCTTCTTGAGCGCCGCCCAGGCCGTCGCGGCATGGTGCGTGTAGACGGGCCCCTCGTTCGCTCCGGCGGCCGCCTCGCCGTGGGCGTTGAACTCGAAACGGCCGATCTCGTAGGTGAACTTCTCGTCGGAGGGCGCGAAGTAAACGGCTATCCACCTTATATGGTGCTCGGTCGTGTTGGGGTGCGCGATCTCCTTGCCGATGCTCACCTTTATCTCGAAGTTCTCGCCCGCCTTGACCTCGGCCGGGCAGTCGATTACAGGGACGTGCTTTTCCGATTTCCAGTCCGCGCTCTGATACCTCTCCCCGATGTCCATCGTCTTCCCCCTTCATCCTCGAGCTTACGGATCGTCACAGCATCATTTCTTCGGCGCGCCCGCGAATCCTGTTGAAGCAATTCAAGTTTTACCGCCGGACGGCCCGTTAACCGGGTTCCACTTCCGCCGGGTAGTCGCGGAGGACGAACTCGAAGGAAGCTCCGCCGCCCTCGAGGTTGCGAGCGCTTATGGACCCCCCGTATGTCTCCACGATCTTGCGCACGGTGGCGAGCCCTATTCCCGTCTCCCCGGTCTTCCCTTTGAAGAAGGGCTCGAATATCCTCGGGAGTTCTTCCTCGGAGATCCCCGGGCCGTTGTCCCTGACCGCGTAGCGGAACCCGCCCCCCTCCGCGGCCCCGAGCATGCCGATCTCGATTAGGGGCTCCGGGGAGTCGTTGTGCTTTATGGCGTTTACCACGAGATTGCTGAAGAGCTGGTACACGTGCGTGGAATTGGCGTTTACGCTTCCGAGATCTCCTTCGACCACGACGCGGGCCCCCCTCTCCTGAGCCCTTTGAGCCTGCTCCACGATGATGCGTTCCACGGTTTCGTTGAGGTCCACTTCCGGTACGATCGATGGTTCCCGGCCCGCCTCGGCGAGCGCGAGCAGGTCCTGGATCAGGTTGAAGGAGCGCTCCGTTCCCCCGCGTATCTGATCCACCAGTTCGCGCATCGTTTCCCTGGTGTCCTCCAGGTCGGCCTCGCCGAGCATGTCCTCGAGCAGCGCCCCCGCCAGGTTGATCGATGTGATCGGACCTTTGAGATCGTGCGATACCGTATGCGCGTAGCCTTCGAGTTCCTTGTTGGAGCGGGCGAGTTCGGCGGTCCTCTCTTCGACTTTTTGCTCCAGGCCCTCCCGCTCCGCGGCCAGGTCGTCGGTCATCTCGTTGAACGCGCGTGCCAGGGTGCCGACTTCATCGTTCCTCGCGGCTTCCGCCCTTCGCGAGAGATCCCCCGTGCTGATCGCCTCCGCCACTCCCGTCAGTTCCACGATCGGCCGGGTGATGGACCGTGACAGGACCAGTGACACCAGGAGCACGAGTACGACCGCCAGGCCCAGGACCCCTCCGAACACCGCCAGCAGGCGGTTGACCGGCGCGTAGGCCTCGGACTTGTCGATCTTGACGGCGAGGCCCAGAAGCGGGTCGTCGATATAGTCGGTCGCGGCTAGCACGGGCCTTCCCCGGTAGTCCACGGAGTGGACCAGGATTTCGGCTTTCCTGTCCAGGGCGGCGTTGATGGGGACGTTGCCCGCTTCGCCCGGAACCACGGTGCTCAGGGCGGTGTCCTCCCCGAAGCGTGTCGGCCCGAGGAACCTGGCGTCCCCGTCGGGCATCTCCTCGGCAATAACGGTCTCGCCTGTCTTTCCCAGGCCCGTGTAGTCTTCCATGAGGCCCGTCAAGTCGCCGGCATCAGACTCTATCACCAGGACGCCGAGGGTCCGGCCGTCCGCGACCACCGGTCCCGCGAGGTACTGCATCAGCTCCCCGTCGTCGCCCCTGAAGAACACGCTGACGTTATCGGCTGACCTGCTCTCGAGGAAGACTTCCTCCCCCGACTCGTCCCTGCCTACGAGCGCCGGGTCCGTGGACGCGATGACCCTGCCGTTCATGTCCAGCACGGAGATCCGCTTGAAGGAGGGCAGGGCGGCAAGAGCGTCGGACAGGTTCTTCTCGAGCGCCGCGGCGGACGACGGGTCGTCCGGGTATCGGGCAAGGGATTCCACGAGGAGCGTGCGGCTCTTCGCCTGGGCGAGACGGTCGCGGCTCTGCTCGAGCTTGGCTTCCACACGCTTCTTCTGAATGACGACGATGGATTGGAGTTCCTTGAGGATCTGGTCCTGGATGGCCCCCCGCGCGATCATAAGGCAGATCGCGCTGGCGGCCACCAGCGGCACTATGGATACGAGTATGAGCGCGAACAGAAAGCGTGTTCTTATCTTCATTGTGCTCGTGAAGCGTCCGGGCAACCATGCGCGACGGTAACATCGTACAGCAATACGGGAAGAGGTGTCATACCCCCGGGCGGCCGCGCGCCCCGGAGCGCCCGCTCCTAATCGGAGAGAAACCCGGTTATCGCGTACGCGTAGTCGTAAGGGTACATGTACTGCAGCCCGTGCCCCGCGCCCTTGAACTCGGCTACCTTCGCCCCGGGTATCCTCTTGTAGAGTATGGGAGCGTTCACCCACGGCGTGGATACGTCGAGGTTCCCTCCCGATACGAGAACCGGCCTCTCGATCGAGGGAAGCTGATCGTAAACGCCCGCCCAGGTCTCGTAGGCCTGGTTCTGCTTCTTTATGTTGTCCACGCTCGAGAACTCCTTGGGGAAGGGGAATTGCTTCCAGTAATCAGGGTTCGCCTCCATGTACCACCCCGGGAACAGCGACGCGAGCGCCGCCTTCATCGGGACGTCCACGTCCTGCAGCCTCTCGAGGGTTTTACGGTAGTCGGGGGCCTCGACCTTCTGCGGGCCGCCGCAGTCACCCGCGTAGCTGACGACCTTCTTCACCCGTTCCGGGTGTCTGACCACTACGTTCAGGGCTATGTCGCCGCCGATCGACCAGCCCAGCACGTGGGCCTTGCCGAACCCCAGCGCGTGTATAAGGCCCGCTGTGTCGTCGGCGAACTGGTCCATGGTGAAACCCGCGGTCCCCGCGGTCGTCTTGCCCATGCCGCGGTTGTCGAAGACGATGACCTGGAGCTTCGACGCCAGGGCCTGTAGGAAGCGAGGATCCCAGGTGTCCATGGTTGTGCTGTACCCGGTAATCATGACCAGCGGCTCGCCTTCACCGAACGACTTGTACGCCATGTCGATGTCGCCGACCTTTACCATCTTCACCGTCTGGGTATCGTAAAAGTCGCTCTCGAGCAGTTCCTGGGCGGTCCTGGCAGCCTGCTTCAAGCTGCATCCTCCGACGCAGAGAGCCGCGGCCGCCACCAGGACCGCCACCAATACCGGCATCAACTTCAGCTTTTTCATATCAAGAAGATACCGCACACGCTCCCTGGAATCCATGAGCTGAGAAGAACCGGTGGGCGTAACCAGGCGATGAGTCCAGGGGGCAAGAGTAGGGGCGGGCGGTTACCGCGCCAGGGACATGAGGGCGTCGACGTTCTCGAGAGGTGTGTCCATGGGCAGGTCACAACCGGTCCCAAGGACGAAGTTCGGGCGCGAGCCGAACCGCTCGAGCAGCGAGCCGGCGGCGTCCGTCACGTCAGCGGGGGTTCCCTCCAGCATGACGCCGACGGGGTCCACGTTGCCCAGGACCACCACGTCACCCGGAACGGCCTCGAGGGCGTCCCCGGGTTCCACCGGGGTGTCCAGGCTCAGGCCGTCGAAGCCCGTCGCGGCCATCCCTGGGAGGAGGGCGGTCGTGTCCCCGCAGATATGTAGCACGGGGAAGCCCCCTCCATCGCGCACGGCCGCCGCCACGCTGCGTAGCGCGGACAGGCAGTGCTTCTCGAACGAGGCGGGCGAGAGTATCACCGCCGTCGGCTCGAGGATGACGACCACCCTCGCCCCGACGGAGGCCAGCGCCCTCGAGTACACCTGGCAGACCAGTGTCGTGAAGCTCATAAGAACCTCGACGAAACCGGTGTCGGTGATGGTCCTGACCGCCAGCTCCTCCGCGCCGCACAGCTCGGCCGCCAGCGTGAACGGGCCCACGCAGTAGGCGCCCATCATGCCTCCGGCCTCGATGCCCACCCTGGCGACGACGTCGAGGAAAAGGGGAAGCCTGCCGTCTGAGCGGGGGTCCGGTACCGACAGCGACGACAGGGCCTCGATGGTGTCCACCGGGTGCCGGGTGATACTGGGAGGGCCGCTGTCGTCGAACCTCGCCGGCAGGCCCAGCGCCTCGGCCTCCACCGTGAGGTCCATGAGGTGAAACAGGCACGGCGGATGGTATCTATCCTCCAGGAAGAAAAGGCTTTCCACGTGCTCGTCGCCGCCCCGTAGAGCGCCCCGTGCCGTGCCGCCCGTGGCTGCTATCCCAGGGTAGCCGACCAGGGGGACGACGGGTCTCGCGTGCCATTCGCCGATCGCGTCGATGAGTCTCACT
>CAZAIS010000029.1:0-12433 GCA_964485255.1 uncultured Acidimicrobiales bacterium
CCGCCGCCATGGTGATAGTCCAGGTGGTCCTGGCGACTCCGATAATCGCCGGGTTCACGCACGCTTCGCTCGCCGACGTGGACGTGCGCCTCGGCCTGCAGGCCATGAGCCTGGGAGCGACCCGGATGCAGTCGGTATACGTGAAGATCAACGAGTCGAGGTCGGGGATAGTCGCGGCGATTATAGCCGGATTCGGCCGTATTATCGCGGAGGTGGGCGCGGTCACGATAGTGGGCGGCGCGATCAACGACCAGACCGACACCCTTACGACCCTCGCGGTGAAACTGACGCGGCAGGGCAAGTCCAACATGGCGATGCTCGTCGGAGTGGTGCTGATCGCCATCGCGCTCATAGTGAACATCTTCCTGACGCGGTTCCAGGCGGGCAGGGCCGTACGCGAGGACGAGAAGAAGGTGACGGGGTACGTTGGCTGAGGAAAACGTGAGCGTGATCGAAGCGAGCGGCCTGGAGAAGAGCTACAACGGCCGCATGGTCGTGGACGTGGATCGCCTCGAGGTGGACTCCGGAGAGGTGCTGGCGGTCCTGGGCCCCAGCGGCTCTGGGAAGAGCGTGCTCCTCCGCATGCTCAACCTGCTCGAGCGGCCGACGCGAGGCACAGTGAGGTTTCGCGGCCGGGAGGTGCAGGGTCTTACCGGGCGTGACCGCGTCGAGGTCCAGCGCCGCATGGCCATGGTATTCCAGGACCCCCTCCTGTTCCGCGGCACCGTCGCCGATAACGTGGCCTACGGGCTCAAGGTGCGGAAGGTGCCAGCCGTGGAGCGCCGGTCGCGCGTGAACGAGATGCTCGACGCCGTTGGGATCGGCGACCTCGCCTGGACCCAGGTAGCGACGCTGTCGGGCGGCGAGGCCCAGCGCGCCGCGGTCGCGAGAGCGCTGGTAATCAAACCCGAGGTCCTGCTCTTCGACGAGCCGTTCGCCAACCTCGACCGGCCGACGCGTCGCTCGCTGCAGGACGAGTCCAAGGAGATACTACAGGAGCGGAACATGACGGCCGTGTTCGTGACGCACGACCAGGAGGAGGCGGCGCGGATGGGCGACCGCATACTGGTGCTTCACGACGGCAGGGTGGCCCAGGAGGGCGTCGCGAGGGACATTTTCTACAAGCCGTCGAGCGAGTTCGTGGCCCGCTTCATGGGAGTCGAGAACATATACCGTGGACGGGTGCTGAACGCGGAGGAAGGCCTGGCCCGGGTGTCGGTGGAAGGCGGGGTCATCGAGGTGATGACCGACAAGCCCTCCGGCGCTGAGGTTACGCTGGGGCTCAGGCCGGAGGACGTCACCCTGGTCCCGCCCGGGGACGCGGCCTCGACCGCCAGCAGCAGGAACTCGCTGGTGGGCGAGGTCCGGAGCGTGGAAGCGCGCGGCCCGCTGGCGCAGGTAGAGCTGGCCTGCCCGTTCCGGCTCGTCGCGCTCATCACCCGCCGATCCCAGGAGGAGATGGGCATAAAACCCGGTGCCGCTTTCGCCGCCCGGTTCAAGGCGACCGCCGTCATTGTCATCTAGCAAGTCAGGAGCGACCTGGAGGAGTCGGATCATTGGACAGCAGAGGCGGGGATCGTGATACTTATAGAACGCTCCGGGTGGCGCGTCCGCGCTCCGGGACGAACCGGGAAGCGGGACGCCGCGTTCACGTAGCCGGTTCGGGGCGCGATCCCCGGCTCCAACGTTCGACCGGGCTCGCCGCACGCAAGGGGTAAGCATTGCGGAACGGATTCCTGAAACTCATACACGTCTCGAAGGCGGTCGGCATGGTCCTCGGCAATCTCCCCGGCCCGGTGGGTCGCCATCGTGACGTCGAGCTGGCGAGTGCCCTGGGGCGGGTGTCCTCCGAGGACGTGCCCGCGCCTGAGGACATTCCGGGATTCGGCAGGTCGAGCATGGACGGGTACGCGGTCCGCGCGGCCGACACTTTCGGCGCGAGCGAGGGGCTCCCGGCCTACCTGGAGCTCGCGGGAGAGGTATTGATGGGCAGCGCGAGCGGGGCCGTCGTCGAGCCCGGAAAAGCGGTCCGTATATCCACCGGCGGCTTCATGCCCGAAGGCGCCGACGCGGTGGTGATGGTCGAGAACACCGAGCTCTCCGGCGGCACCCTGGAGGTGGTGGAGGCGGTCGCACCCGGCGATAACACGATAGCGGCCGACGAGGACATCCGGAAGGGGGCCGTGATCCTCGCCGCCGGACAGGTCATCGCTCCGGCACAGATCGGTTCCCTGGCCGGTGTGGGCATCACCCACGTGAACGTATACGATCTCCCTGTCGTCGGGATCATCTCGACTGGGGATGAACTGGTTCCAGCAGGGGCCGCGCCCGGGCCCGGGCAGGTCCGCGACGTGAACTCGGCGGCGCTAAGGGCGGCGGTGTCGCGAGCCGGGTGTGTCCCCGAGAACTACGGGATCGTGAAAGACGACCGCGACACCCTGGCCGAAGTCGCGCGCCGGGCGCTAGACGGCTGCGACGCCGTGCTCGTGAGCGGGGGAAGCTCCGCGGGCGTCAGGGACATTACGCTGGACGTGCTGGAGGACCTCGGTCGGCCGGGGCTTCTCGCGCACGGCATATACCTGAAGCCGGGAAAGCCTACCCTGGTGGCGGTATGCGGCGGCAAGCCGGTGATCGGCCTTCCCGGAAACCCCGCCTCGGCGCTGGCGGTATTCCGCGAGCTTCTCGCACCGGTTCTGGCGGGTTTGCGCGGAGAGCGCGCGGGACCCGGGGCTTTCGCGCCCCGCACGGTGGAGGCGGTCATCGAGCGCTCCGTCGCCTCCGCCGGCGGCCGAGTCGAGCTGGTGCCGGTGGTGCTCGAGGAGGATGAGGGCGGGCTTGCCGCAGTGCCCATCATCGGCAAGCAGAGCCTGATTGGAACGCTGTCCCGCGCAACCGGGCAGGTCAGGATACCGCTGGGCCTCGAAGGACTCGAGAAAGGAAGCGTTGTGACGGTGGAGCTCATCGATTAAATGGAACGGAACATTTACCTCGAGAACCTGCCGCTGGACGAAGCCCTCGAGCGATGGCTCGCGATGTGCCGTCGCGAAGGGGTGGTTTTCCCGTTGCCGGAGGAGACGGTGGCGACCGCCGACGCGCATGGCAGGGTAACGGCCGCGCTGCTGTTCGCGCGCGTTTCCTCCCCGCCTTTCCACTCCTCGGCGATGGACGGAGTCGCAGTGAGCGCGAGGAAGACCTACGGGGCCAGCGAGGTAAATCCCGTGAGGCTGCGCATGGGACGAGACATCGAGCTCATCGACACCGGCGAACCGGTAGGCGAGGGGTACGACGCCGTCATCATGGTCGAGGACCTCAACGAGGTTGAGCCGGACACCTTCGAGATCGTCAAACCCGCAGCGCCCTGGCAGCACGTCAGGCCGCTGGGGGAGGACATCGTCCTTTCCGAGCTCGTGCTTCCGGAAGGCCACAGGATATGCCCCGTGGACCTCGGCGCTCTTCTGAACGCGGGATGGACCGAAGTCCCGGTCTACGGGCGGCCCTTCGTTGCGATAGTCCCAACCGGTACCGAGCTGGTGGAGCACCCGCGCGATCTCGGGCCCGGGAAGATAATGGAGAGCAACTCGCGAGTGCTGGCGGCCTTCGTCGAGGAAGCGGGGGCGCGTGCCCTGAGGATGGACCTGATCCCCGACGAGTACGACCTCATCCGCGACACGGTTGCCCGGGCCCTCGAGACCGCCGACGTCGTGGTTGTCAACGCGGGCACCTCCGCCGGCCGCGAGGACTTCACGTCGGCGATCTTCGCAGAGCTCGGCAAGGTCGCGGTCCACGGTGTCGCGATGCGTCCCGGAAAGCCCGTCGTCCTGGGCGTCGCGCGGGGCAAGCCGGTCATAGGCCTGCCGGGGTTCCCCACCGCGAACTACCGCGGCGCGCAGGAGTTCCTAGAGCCCCTGATCCGCGAGCTCTCGGGCGCGGCGGGACCGGCGGGTCTTACACTCCGGGCCAGGCTCGCGCGCAAGCTGTTCTCGAAGCCCGGCGTTGACGAGTTCGTGCAGGTCAAAATCGGGCGCGTCAGCGACGAAGTGTTGGCGGTCCCGCTTCCCCGCGGGTCCGGCATCTCGATGTCGCTGGTTAGGTCGGACGGTTTCATCAGGGTCCCCGCGGAGAGTGAAGGAGTATCGCGTTGGGATGAAGTGACGGTGCTGCTTCGCGATCGTCACGTCAACGTTGACGGGACGATACTGGTCATTGGGAGCCACGACGTGGCACTGGACCTCCTGGCGAACGGCATTCGCGCTCGGGACTCCGCGTTGAGCCTCGCCTCCGCCAACGTGGGAAGCATGGGCGGCATAATGGCCGTCAAGCGCAAGCAGGCGCACATCGCCGGCACTCACCTGCTGGACCCCGATACGGGCGATTTCAACGTCTCTTACATACTGGAACAGCTCGGCCCGGAAGAGGTGGTGCTGGTGCACATGGCCTGGCGCGATCAGGGGCTGATGGTGCCGCCCGGCAATCCCGCGGGCATAGAATCGATCTCGGACCTGGCGCGCGAGGGGGTGCGCTTCGTGAACCGCCAGAAGGGTTCCGGGACGCGGATGTTGCTGGACTACGAGCTGGGCCGCCTGGGCATCGACAGCGCGGACGTGGTCGGCTACCAGAGAGAGATGTTCACGCACACGGCGGTGGCCGCCGCGGTGACCGGCGGCAGCGCCGACACGGGGCTGGGCGTGCTGGCGGCGGCGAGGGCGCTCCAGCTCGATTTCGTGCCGGTAGCGCGCGAGCGCTACGACCTGCTGGTGCTACGGTCGTTCTCACGGACGAACGCCTTCAGGACGCTACTCGACGTACTGGCCGATCTCGAGTTCAGGAGCGAGGTCGAGGCCCTGGGGGGTTACGACCTGTCCGAGTCGGGAAATATCATCCCACTGGATCCCGCCGGCGCGTAGAATCCAGGTAAGAGCCATGCGATAACGGGAAATGTGATGAGTGAGAAAGAGAAAACAGGGCCCGGGGACGAGGTCGGGCCGACGCCCATAGACTACCTGCGGATTTCGATAACGGACAGGTGCAACCTGCGATGCGTATACTGCATGCCCGCCGAAGGCGTGAAGAGCCTTTCCCACGAGGAGATCCTCTCCTACGAGGAGATAGACATGTTCGTCCGGGCGGCCGTGGACGCGGGGATCAGGCGGGTGCGCCTGACCGGCGGTGAGCCGTTGGTGCGCAAGGGCGCGGTGGACCTGGTACGAATGCTCGCGGCGATCGAGCCGGCGCTCAGTATGTCACTGACTACGAACGGAGTGACGCTGGCGAGGCACGCGAGAGATCTCCGGGAGGCCGGCCTGTCGCGCGTAAACGTAAGCATTGATTCGCTCGAACCGGATAAGTACCGTGACATCACGAGGATCGGCCGGCTCGAGGACGCGATAGCGGGACTGGACGCGGCCCTCGACGCGGGGCTCGACCCGGTGAAGATAAACGTGGTCGTGCTCAAGGGCATCAACGACGATCCGCGTCCGTTCGCCGAGCTCGCGCGGGACCGTCCCGTGCACGTGCGGTTCATCGAATACATGCCCTATTTCAATGCTCCGGGTAAATGGTACGTGCCGAGCGACGTCGTGAGAGCCCGGCTGGCGGATGTGGGCTGCATCGAGGAGGTCGAATCGCCCGAGGGATGGGGTCCGGCGGACTACTTCAAGCTCAACGGGTCCGAGGGCACCATCGGGCTCATATCTCCCGTCTCGTGCCACTTCTGCCGGACGTGCAACAGGCTGCGCCTGACGGCGGACGGGCGGATGCGCACCTGCCTCTTCGATACCAACGGATATGACATCAAGACAGAGATCCGGGCGGGCGCGGACCTCGATCGACTTCGTGAGATAATAGACGGAGAGTTGGAAAGGAAGCGGGTCGAGGGCGATCAGAAGCCAAGGTGCGGCTCGCGGCTGCGGGCCGGAGACCACATGTCGAGGATCGGGGGCTGAGGTTGGCCGAAGAGAAGGGCTCCCGCGGGCTGTCCCATCTGGACGAGCAGGGCCGCGCGCGCATGGTGGACGTCGGTGAGAAGGGCGTAACTCGGCGCGAGGCGCGGGCGGAGGCGCTGGTGAGGATGAGTCCGGAAACGCTCTCGCTCGTCGCCGGAGGAGGACTGCCGAAAGGCGACGTGTTTTCCGCCGCGAGGATCGCGGGCATCATGGCCGCCAAGCGCACGCCCGAGCTTATTCCACTCTGCCACCCGCTGAAGATCGACACGGTGCTGGTGCACTTCGACGTCGATGAGGCGGCGTCCGCCGTCAGCGTAGATGCGAAGGTCGTCGCGTCCGACCGTACCGGCGTCGAGATGGAGGCGATCACGGCCGCCGCTCTCGCAGCGCTTACCGTCTACGACATGTGCAAGGCAGTCCAGCGGGACGTCAGCATCGAGTCCTTGCGGCTGCTGGAGAAGTCGGGTGGCGGTTCGGGGGAATGGCGGGCGGCGTCGAAAGAGCGCAGGGGTTGCGTGGAGGCGTAGATTGAGCGACCGGACGGCGAAACTGGTTTCGGTGAACATCTCCGAGCGGAACGGGGAGAAGAAGCACAACGTAGACAACTGCCAGGTTTCGGTCGACCACGGCCTCGACGGAGACGCTCACGCCGGACCGGGGCACAGGCAGGTCAGCCTCCTCGCCGTTGAGAGCATCGACAAGATGCGTCTCGCGGGCGCCGATGTCTGGCCCGGCGACTTCGCCGAGAACCTTACGACGCAGGGCATCGAGATCATGTCGCTTCCCGTTGGGGCGCGCCTGTCGGTCGGCGGCTCCATCATTCTCGAGATCACCCAGATCGGCAAGACGTGCACCAAGGTATGCGCCATCCGCGACCTGCTGGGGGATTGCGTTCTGCCGCGGGAGGGTGTGTTCGCCAGGGTCGTCGCGGGGGGAGAGGCTCGCGTCGGCGACGACGTCCGGGTTCTCGATGAAGGTGGAAAGAGTTGAGCGAAGCGGAGCGGAAGAGCCCCTACAGGGCGGCGGTGATAACGGTCTCGGACAAGGGCGCCGCCGGCGAGCGCGAGGACAGGAGCGGGGCGGTCGTGCGCGGGATCCTCGAGGAAGCCGGGATGCCGGTCGTGCGGACCGAGCTCGTCCCCGATGATCCCGCCCCGTTGAGCGACCTCATCGCCTCGATCTGCGACGAGGGCGTGGACCTTGTCGTGACCACCGGGGGAACGGGGGTCTCCCCGCGGGACGTGACGCCCGAGGCGACGCTCGCGGTAATCGACAGGGAGGTCCCGGGGATGGCCGAGGCGATGCGGGCCGAAAGCCTGAAGGTCACCCCGCACGCGATGATCTCGCGGGCGGTCTGCGGGCTGCGGGGCGCTACGCTGATAATCAACCTTCCCGGGAGCCCCGCCGGCGCCGGAGAGAACCTGCGGGTCGTGATGCCGGCGGTGCCGCACGCCCTCGGGGTGGCGCGAGGCGAGGTCACGGAGTGCGCGCCGCCGGCGGATTGACTTGCCGTCGCCCGCTGGCCGATAATCTCACAATAGAGCGAACGCGCGAAAACCGGGGGTATGCAGTGCTTGAAGAGAAACTCGTCGAGATAATCGAGCAGAACTCCGACCACATCGCGCTCACCTGGTACAGGGACACCAAGGACTCCGCTTACGTGCCCAACCTCAAGAACCTCACGCAGCAGGAGGCCTTGAGCATCGCGCAGAACGTCTACAGCAGGCTCAGGGAGTGGCTGCAACCTTCCAGGACCGATGAAATCCAGGCCTCGTACGAGCGGTTCGGGGAGCAGTGCTACGCGAAGGGCTTCCGCATGGAAGAGGTGGTACAGGTCCTCGTCCTCATCAAGCGCTACCTCTGGCTCCACCTGCTGGAGCGGGGGATAATGACCACAAACATAGAGGTGTACCAGGCCCTCGACGTCAACAACAAGGTCGTCCTCTACTTCGACCGTGCCATCTTCTTCGCGCTCATCGGTTACAAGAACGCGCGAACGGCGGACCTCAAGTCCGCCTAGGCGGTCTCCACCGGCCCGGACGGCGCCTCCGGCTCCACCCTCTCTCTGCTAGACTTGTCACATGACTGAACCATTCAGGCTCTATCTTGTCCGGCACGGCCAGACAGACCTCAACAGGGACAGGAGGTTTCGCGGGCTCTCCGACGCGCCCCTGAACGAGGATGGCGGGCGTGAGGCGGCGGGGGCGGCGGTGTTGCTCGAGGGCACCGGCATCTCGAGCATCCGCACCAGCCCGTTGCGCAGGGCTGCCCAGACGGCGGCGGCCCTGGGCGCGGCGACGGGAGCGCCCGTCGTGGCTGATGACGCTTTCACTGACATCGATTACGGGGCCTGGCAGGGATTGACCGTGGACGAGGTGAGAGACCGCTTCGGCGACGCCATGCTGGCGGAATGGCGCGAGGACCCCGGCGCGTTCACTTTTCCCGGGGGTGAAAGCATGGCCTCGGTGCGCGCGCGGCTCGAGACCGCCCTCCGGCGGCCGGCCCCGGCGGGAAATGGTGAAGCCGTCGCGGTCGTGAGCCACCTGGCTGTCCTCAAGACATGCTTCGTGATACTCCTGGAGGTCGAAATGAGCTGGTTCTGGCGCCTCGGCCTGGAAAACGGCTCGGTCAGCCTTTTTTCCTCGAGCGCGGCGGGAGGCTTCGTGCTGGAGCGGTGGAACCAGCCACCGGCGTTGTGAGGTCCCGAATGCGGCCGAAGCGCGTAGTTGAAGATGCGCCACGGTACGTGGGCCCGGTGTTCATGGTTCAGCAAGAGGCGCCCGGACGCGGCACCACCGGGCGCCGGGTGGCGGCTGTCGCCGTCCCGGTGGCGCTCATCGCCGCCGTCGCCGCCACGAGCGCCCTGTTCCTGTCCGGTGTCGTAAGGATCGGTGGACCTTCGGCTACCGCGGTCACAACGGCCTCGCGCGTAAGCGCTTCCGCCAGGCCGCTTAACGCCCGCTCCAGGTTCGACGCCGATGACGAGGCGATCTACTGTTGCGCCACCGTGCGCGCTTTCGCCGACACCACCCTGGAAGCGCGCTGGTTCCAGGCGGGAGTCCCGGTGGGAACGTTCAAGAGCACGTTCGCGAGAATGGCCGGCCCTCCACCCGTCAAGTTCCTCGCGGCGCGCGGAAACGTGGCGTTCCGCCTGGAGAGGCCCCCCGGTGGGTGGGCCACCGGGCCTTACAGCGTCAAGGTTTTCGTCGACGGGGTCGAGGCCCGGGAACGCTCTTTCATGATAAGCGAGGAAGCTCCCGAGGGAATGACGGGGGCTCGCTACAGCGACCCCGCGGCGGGCTTTTCCATCGTGGTGCCGGAGGGATGGCTGGCGGCGGACGGCGCGTCCCTTGGCGGAGCCCCGGCCGGGTTCCTGGCGCCGCACGGCGGGGGAGCCTACCCACCGAGGTTCGCGGTGTCGCTGACGGATTTCGAATCGGCCGAGCCGGGCTATCTCAACTCCGTCGTCGGCCAGGCCGGCGGCACCGCCACGGAGCAGTTCAGCAGCTACTCGATAAACGAGATGGTCGGCGCGCGCCGGGTCTTCGAGTGGGATTACGCAAGCGGGAGCGGGCAGAACAGGCTGCGCACGATACAGGTCGTAATGCAGTCGGGCGACAAGGTCTTCAGCATCGACTGCCACTCCCTAGCCTCGGAATTCGCCTCCAACGAACCGATATTGAACGCCATCGTCAACTCATTCCGATAGGCGTCGTTCACTTTTTTTTCTTTCTGGCGAACAGTCAGGCATGACCGATAAAAAGTAAACAGAAAAAGTAAAAAGTGAACGACGCCTATACGAGGCGGAGTTTGCTGGGGGCGGTGCCGCGCCTGGTGCGGTCGATCCAGGCCGAAGGGTTGCCTATCTCGTCGAGGGTAGGCATGCGGGTCGAGCTTTCCCAGACCCGGTTGAGGAATTCGATCCCTTCCGCCTCGACGACCGCGTCGACGAACTTCTGCCCGATCTTGTACTGCTCCATCTTCAGGCTCATGCCGATGAGGCGCTGGAAAAGCTTCTCGGCGGCGCTCTTCGACTCACGGCGCCTGTCGAAGCGCGCCTTCATCTGATCATAAGAGGGCAGAAGCGTCATGCCGACCTGGTCCATCACGTGGTTGGAGTAACCCTCGAGCACCGACATTACGGCCTGCAGGCGGGCCAGTATCGCGCGCTGCTCCGGGGTCGCGACTATCGATATGAGACCGCCGGCCTTCAGCGCGTCGCTCTCGCTGACGTTCCGCCTTCGCGCCTTGCGGAAGTAGTCCGGGCGTGCCATGCCCTTCCAGTCGATGCTGTTGAGGTACTCCTGCATCGACGCCATCATGTATGAGCGGAGCCAGCCGTTGCAGTGGAACTCGAAGGAGTGCGTGACCTCGTGCAGCGTGATCCACATCCTGAACTCGCCAGGCTCGACGCCGAGCTCCCGCTGTATGCGCAGCACGTTGGGCTCGACAACGTAGAGCTTGCCGCCCTTGTCCGGCTCGGGGAGCGACAGGTCGAACTGGCCCAGCACGTTGCGGGACAGGTAGCCCATGATTATCCCGACCTGGGCGCTCAGGATGGCGCGCGCGAAGCGCCGGGCCCTGTGCCCGGTGGCTATGCCCTGCTCGGTCTCCAGCTCCTCCAGCATCTTCACGTAGCGCTCCGAGATCGGGTCGAAGAGAAAGCGGAACGTCACTATATTCGCGTCGATCCAGTCCTTCTGGCTGAAGACCTCGACGCGCTCGGGCAATCCCGAGACTTCCAGCCCGGTGTAGCCGGCGACCTCCTTCTGCGAGTCGCGCAGCATCCGCTGGTACGACTCGACCATTGACGCCGGGATAGGCCCCGGCCGCGTTTCCTGCTGCATGTCAAGAGTAGCGAAGGCTATCTCCCGCACGTGTTCCCAGGAGATAAGCCCTTGGCCGGGCGCGTTCATGGCGTTGCGCAGTCCGCGCCCCAGGGGGGCGAAGTTGGCTACCTTGCGGGCCACGGAGTCGATGGCTTTGAAAAGGGCTTCGATGAGCGTAAGGGGCTGGCCGCCGCTTCCATCCGGAGGCTCCGGCTGCTGTGACATCGGGGGTTACCTACTTTCTCTTCTCCCACTTCTCCAGGTAGGCCACCTGGCTCAGCGTGCTTCCTCTCTGTATCTCCCCCCGCAACCGGTTCTCCTTCTCGAGGACGTCCATGGCGCGGTTCGCGAACTCCGCCGCGCGCGCCCTGGGCAGGATTATCACGCCGTCGTCGTCTCCGATGGCCCAGTCTCCCGGGTGGATGCGGACGCCGGCGATTTTGATGGGTACGTTGATCTCGCCGAACCCCTTGGGCTCGCCGGCGTTCGACATGACGAGCTTGGTGAACACGGGGTAGCGCAGCTCCCGTATCTCGGGCGTGTCGCGCACGGCACCTTCCGCCACGACGCCGGCGATCTTGCGCTGCAGGGCGGAGTGGGTGGCGAGCTCGCCCCACATGGCCGGGCCCTGGCCGCCCGCGTCGATGATGATGACGTCGCCCTCACCGGCCACGTCGATCGCCTCGACCGGTTTCGCCCAGTCACCGGGGTAGGTCCGGACCGTGACCACGGGTCCCACCATCTTCACCCCGCTCACCACCGGGCGGATTCCCGCCAGGCTCCCGGCGCGGTGCATCGCGTCGGAGATGTTCGCGGTGGAGACCAGGGCGAGCGCCTCGCGGATGTTGGTCTCGCCAACCCGCTTGTACAGCGTGGTGGACTTGGCGACGCCGGTCGTCATGGCTTCCTTGATCTCGGAGGCCGCCTTCTTCGCGTCGGCGGACTTGATTATAGCGCCTCCCACGATGACTATCCGCGCGCCGTGCTCAACCGCCTGCGCGGCGGTCTCGGAGTTGACCCCGCCCGCGCAGGCGACGGGGATCTCCACCGCTTCGGCGACCTTGCCGAGCACTTCGAAGGGGTCGCCTCCAACCATCTGTACGTCAATCGCGGTATGGACCGCGATGTAGTTCGCGCCGGCCGCCTCGGCCGCCCTCGCGCGCTTCACCGGGTCCGCCACCTCGATCATGTCCACCACTATCTCGCAGCCGTAGTTGTGCGCCGCGTCGACGCATTCCGCGATCGTCGCGTCGGACGAGGCGCCCAGGACGTCGATGATGTTCGCGCCGGCTTTTGCCGCCGATTCGACCTCGGTGCGTCCCGCGTCGATCGTCTTCATGTCGGCGATTATCTTGTGGTTCGGGAACACGCGCCGCATCTCTCGCACGGCGTTGAGGCCCTCGCTCTTGATCAGCGGGGTGCCGATTTCGATCCAGTCGACGCCGCCCGCAACGGCCTCGCCCGCGACCTCAATTGCGCGCTCGAGATCCACGAAATCGAGCGCCACCTGCAGTACCGGTCCGTCCATCTTCCTCCTGTTGCCGATTAATTCGCGCCGGTCGCGTTATCCGCTGGGATTCCCGGCGATTTCCGGTCCGGAAGGACGTGGACAAGTATAGCACAGGGGTGGGTCGCCGATTTCCCCGGCCCGCCGGGGCGCGG
>CAZAIS010000030.1:0-11951 GCA_964485255.1 uncultured Acidimicrobiales bacterium
TGACACTCACCCGCCCCCCGGTTACGGCTTTGGTGATACTCGGCATCGATTCGATCGTGTAGTCGAGCACGATCGCCAGTTGTTTACCGACATTGTTTCCCGTGATTTCCGCGAACCGGCGAGCCCCGTCGGGCTTCAGCGTGAAATAGATCCGCGGCTCCCCCTGCCGATCCGATACCTCCGCGCTCTCGACGTCCGTGCCCGCGAGCAGCGTGGGACCGAGCTTCAGCACGTACTCATTCTCTTCCTCGTCCGCGGGAGGACCGGTCAGCGTAACGGGGTTCCCCGCTCGAAGCTCGTCTTCGGTGGAAAGCTCCCAGGCGGCGTCATCGCCCACGCTACCGGCCGCCTTGAAATCCAGTACCATGCGGAACTGCAGTTGTCCGGTCTGTTCTATAACGTTCCCGGCGTGCTCGACGTCCTCCGCGCGGGAGACCGTCACGGTCAGGCGCCGCCCCGATGTCTTCACGCGTACTCCGGGCATGCCGAGCCGCTCGAGTCTCTCGAGGACGATCCGCCCGGCCTTCGACATCGTGGCGGCATCGACGCTCTGTCCCTTCACTTCGTAGGTCAGGCGCGTTCCGTCGCCACGTGCCATCAGCAGGACGAGGAGTACGATCACCGCGATCATCGCGCATATCGAGATCACCGTCAGGTATGGATAGAGCCTGCTGTCTTTCGCGACGCCGAGGAGACGGAAAGCCGGTGGGGATTCGCCCGGGGGCGCCGCCGGCTCCTTCTTCACGACCGCCCCGCAGAGCGGGCAGAAAGTCATGTCCGGCGGCATCCTCCCGCCGCACCGTTCACATTCAGAGTCCAACGCGAGACCCCCTGGATCGCAAGTGACTACAACCCTCCGCGCCGGCGGCCCCGCCGCGCGGACAACGATTACACAACCATTCTAATACCGGGGTTCGAGTCGCGCCCGGAGCATGAGGTCTCTCCGCCCGGGCCGAAGCCGTCACGGCCGCGGGACCGGGCCGTACGACACCGTTTCGGGCAACGAGGACGGATCGCCTCGCGCGACGCTCGCCCGCGGCGCTACCGCACGAGAGAGCTGTTCAACGGGCGAAGCCGACCGACTCGGTGCCCCACCCCCGATCCTCACCGTACATCGCGCGGGATACCACTATCTCCCTGTCCGAGGTGACGACGGCCGAAACCTCCCAGCAGTCCGGCACGCCGTCGGCCTCGAAGAACGTCTGGCGCGAGAACGGCGCCATCCTGAAGTCGATGTCCCCCCGTCGCCCTTCCGGGGTCATGTACGAGATCGTTACGCGCGCGGCCTTCGGACCGGGGTTCTGGACGATGAGCCAGGTCTCCATCCCGGGACCGGTGGAGCCCTCGGGGACGTCCCAGGTCTTCGACGGCTTCACAGCCCCGATAGAGTCGGAGGCCCAGGTCCTGCCGTTCCCGTACGTGGAGCGCTCCACGATCACGGGGATGTCGCACGTCACGAAGGCGGCCACGCTCCAGGTGTCCTTTACGCTATCGGCCACGTTGATAGTCCTGCGCGCGGCTGAGGGTACCCGGAAGGTGGGCCCCGTGACGAGCCCGGCGGGGGTCATATAGTCGACACGGACGCGCGCCTCCGGGTACGTGGGGTTCTGAATGAGTATCCAGGTTTCCATCCCCGGCCCGGTGGACCCCTCGGGGATGTACCACTCGGTGGCGGGAAGCGTAGCGCCGATTGACCCTGTCGCGCCGCCGCCGGTGAAGACGGAGCGTTCGGCCACCACCGGCCGGTCGGACTGGACGCGCGTGGAGACACCCCAGAAGGCGGGCAGGTTTCCAGACACGTCGAAAGTATGCCTCGAGCAGGCGGGGATAACCACCTCGGGGCCGTCGCGTGGACCCCTATCGGTCATGTAGGAGAGCTTGACTTTCGCCGCTTTCCTGTTGGGGTTCTGCACGAGGACCCACGTCTGAAAGCCCGGGCCCGTCGAGCCTTCCGGGAGGTACCAGTTCTTCGAACCCGAAGGCGCGCAGATGGAGCTCTGGGCCCAGCCGTCGCCGTAGACCGACCGTTCGACGACAACGTCGCGGTTGCTCGCCACCATGGTGGATACGTCGTATGTGTTCGGGACGTACCGCGAGGCCCTGAAGGAGCGGCGGCTCCACGGCCGCAGTTCCGCCCGCGGCCCGGCGACCGCCCCGTTCGGGGTCATGAAGGTGAGCTGGATTGACGCTTTCCTCGTTCCGGGGTTCTGCACCAGTATCCACGTCTCGAAGCCCGGACCCGTCGAGCCCTCCGCGGCGTACCACTTCCTCCAGGACGGCGGAGGAGGCGGCGGGGGCTCGTTGCCTATGAGCACCGTGGCGTGGTGGTCCGGGGTCCTCCTGAACATCGGCCAGGGGAACGCGGTCCGGGAGCCCGAGGCAGGCCCGCAGTCGTACACGTACAGCCTGCCCCCGGTAAAACTGCCACCGGGGGAGTCCCCGGTGCAGAAGGCGAGGAGGACACGGCCGTCGGCGGCGAACTCCCCGACGGCCGGGTTGCCGACCGAGAAATTGTCGAGCTTGATGTTGAAGACCGTGTCCCCCCGGGCGTTCCACGCGTACATTCTCTGCCCGGAGCCGGCGATCACTTCAGCCAGGCCGTCTCCGTCCACGTCACCCAGCACGGGCGAGCACCAGGTCGGCCCGCCCAGCCCTTCCGCCCGCCACAGGGTCCTCCCGGTCGGCTGCAGCACCGTGACCGACTCGGTCCCGTTGCCGTTGACGCTCTGCGTTCCAATGGCGATCTCGGGGACTCCGTCGCCGGTTATGTCGCCTATCGCCGGGGAAGAGAACGTGCAGCCTACTGTAACCGCGGGCCAACCGGGCAGGGTGTTCCCGTTGTGGTCGTACGCGTAGACCCTGTGGCCCTCGGAGCCCAGCTTGCCGGTGGCGGTGTAGTAATGCCCGGTGCCCGTGACGATGTCGGTCAGCCCGTCCCCGGTGATGTCCGCCACCGCCGGCGAAGACCAGGTGACCTCGGGCGTCCACCTGGGGAAACCGGGCAGGACGGAAGCGTCGCCCTTGAAGACGTAGAGCAGCCCTCCGGCCGGGTAGGGGAAGTTCACGCCGCCGGTGGCGTCCGCCCCTATCACGATCTCCTTGACGCCGTCGCGGTCCACGTCGGCGAGCGCCGGGGAGGACCAGATCGTATCCTCGTTGTTGTAGGGGAAGCCCGGCAGCGGTCTGCCCGTGTAGGTCCAGGCGTATATCCTCTGCCCGTAGTTGCCGACCACTATTTCAGGGGATCCGTCCCCGGTGATGTCTCCTATCGCCGGCGAGGAGAACACGCCGTTGAGACCTCCAACGGTGATAGTCTGTCGGGGCCAGCCCCATTTCGAGAGCACCTTGCCGCCGCAGTCGAACCCCCAGACCTTGCCGTTCATGTCCCCGACGAAGACCTCCTGCTTCCCGTCCCCATCGACGTCGTGGCATGCGGGGGTGCCCTGGATGGGGGAGCCCGTGTTGTAAGACCACCGGAGCGCGGCCCCGGGGCTCAGGCAGTAGAGGCGTCCGTTCCGGTTCCCCGCGAGGATGTCGACCTTGCCGTCGGCGTCGATGTCGCTCGCGCAGATGCCCGCCTGGTAGAAGCTGGAGCGCGCGTTGAAGGCGCCCCTGAGTACCGGGTCCTCGGCCGCCCGCGCGCCCGCGCCCGCCAGGAGCGCTGCGGCGGCAATGCCGAGAGAAAGAGCGGACGCGAGTATTCCCCGGATTGCATTCTTCAACAACATGCCTTCCGCTCTCGGCCGGCCCTGCCGCGCGGGCCGGCCCGGGCTCGCGAACCCCGCTCGCCCCGGAGGGCGGGTGCTTCAGAGACCCTCCCTCTGACGCATGATTCCACCGGCGAGGACCGCGACACTGGCCAGCAGCTCGAGCACCGGCGTGATGTACCACCGCATCGGGATCGAAATTCCGTGCAACCACCACAGGAGCCTCAACAGGGTGTAAAGGGATAGCAGCGTGGCGACAGCGCCTATGGCGATGTACACCCAGGTGAGCCCAGGCCACTGGGAGACGGCGGGAACGCCCGCGATTTTATCGACAATAACCAGCGCGATCAAGGCGATTCCCATGAGCGGGAACAGGAGACCGAAACCGTAGAAGTAGAAGAACGTCCCGATGAACATGACAAGGCCGCCTATCCCCACGAGCCAGTCGGACGTTCCCATGGCGGACAGGTCGAAGCCGCCGCCCGCCCGCCCGGCCCCTGCGCCTGGGGCCTGCTGTGCGGCGGGGCCGGGCCCCTGGGCGTAAGCGGCGCCCTGGGCCATCAAGTCCGCGTCCCGGAGCTGGAACCACTGGCTCATCCTGGCCGAGTAGACCGTGTATTTGTACTCCGGCCTCTGGGGGTTGGGCGCCACCTGGCCGATGGTCACCTGTTCTCCCCTCGCGAACGCCGGTTCGCCGTTGACAATGACGTCGGCCGCGACGGTCACCACCTGGCCCTGCTGGAAATCGGCCATTGTCCCATCCTTTCCCTCGCGGGCGATACTCGAGGCCCGCCAAGCATCGACATCGACAATGCTACACCGCCGGCCCGCGCATAGCCAGCGTAACGAGTGTCCCGAGGTCACGTTGTAGACGCGCACGCCCCCGCGCGCATTGCCGGCGCTTCCCGCGCGGGAGCGGACGCCGCTAAGGCGCCAGCCCCCGGCGTTCTATTCCCTCGAACGTCTTCTCCCAGGAGTAGCAATCCAGGACCTCGAGCGCCCAGCGGGTCCCGTCTCCACGCCCGCGGGACGCCCGGTCCACCTGGGTTTCGATCCCGGAGCACAGGCGCTCCTCGAAGCCTTTCAGGTCCGCTTCCCCGCAACCCGCGCCGAGTGCGGGCGGCTCCACGAACTCCACGATGCCCTGCTCCGGGAAGCGCACCGGCACCCAGCTCCTGATGCCGGGAAGGTCCGTGGATACGATTCGCAGTCCGCACGCGAGCGCCTCGAGGACCACCAGCGAGAAGCCCTCGGAGAAGGAGGGCATGACGAAGACGTCCGATTCCCGGAAGATGTCGGCGAGCTCCGCCTGCGAGACGTGCCCGGTGATCCGGGCGCCCAGACGGGCGGCTTCAACCCTTACGTATTCCAGATCGTCACCCGTGCCGGAGCCGACGAGCCGGAGGGAAACCCCGACCCCGCCGGCCTGCAGCCTCTCGAAGGCGCGCAGGAGCGAGGGCACGCCTTTCGCGCCGCTGAGCTTGCCGGCGTATACGATCCGGACCTCGTTGCCGCCGTGTCCGCGGGGCGGCGGGTAGCAAAGGTCCGGGTTCACCCCCGGCGCAACGGTGAACACCCTGCCGGCGTCGATGGGGTAGCGGTCCGTTATCTGGTGCCGCTGGTAATCGCTGGAGACGATAACAGACTCCATCTCCCGGCTTCTCTCGATGACGTAGCCCGCGCAGACGGGCGCCCGATCGAGCTGGATCATGTCCGTGCCGTGGCAAACGGCGACGAGCCGTACGTCCGGGAACAGCTCCTTGAACAGGGACGAGACGACCCAGAGGTGATGCCCGACTACGAAGTCGGGCTCGAGGGTGTCAACGGCTCTCACGATCGCGCCGCCGAACGCTTCGATCCACATGGCCAGGCTGTCGCCGTCGAGGTCCCTCCAGGCCGTGCTGGGGTACGGCATGACGTCGCTCATTCCCACCACCGGGAAGGGAAGCTCCGCGGTCTCGAAGAGCACGGGGAAGAGTTCTACACCCTCGAGCGCCGTTCCGGCGTCCGGTGCGCGCGAAGCGGGAACGCCGCATACCACACCCTGCCTGTAGCCGTTCCGGGCGGCCTCGGAGGCTATCGACTGAAGGTATATGCCGCTGCCCGTGAAATCCGGCACCTGGGATGTTACCTGCAGCAGTCTTCTCATGGTCCCTGCGCGTTCCCCCCGTCTCGCTTGTGCCGCCCCGGAGGTTTTATCTAGGGAATATGGTTCCAGGATATGGTAAGGTATTACGAGCCCAGTAACGACTGGGCAGTATTTTATTCAGGAGAAATCATGGAAAACGAGCCGATACTGACGTCCGAGGGCATGAAGGCACTCGAGGAGAAACTCCGGTACCTGGAGACCACCAGGAGGCGCGAGGTCTCCGAGCAGATGAAGAAGGCCGTGGAGCATGGGGACCTCTCGGAGAACGCTGAGTACGACGAGGCCCGGGCCGCCTACCTCGCCCTGGAGAAGGAGATCAACGCCGTCGCCGGGCTTATAGCCAGGGCGAGGGTCGTCGACGAGAGCGAAGTCAGCACCGACGTCGTGGGCGTGGGTTCCCTGGTCAAGATAGAAGACCTCGAGGACGGCGGCATGGTCCAGGAGTTCAGGCTCGTGGGGCCCAGCGAGACGGACCCGGACAAGGGCAAGATCTCCCACCTCTGTCCGATAGGCCGCTCCCTAATGGACGCCGCCCTCGGAGACATCGTTTCCGTAGACGCCCCCGGCGGCATCAAAAAACTAAAAATAATCTCCATCACCAAATAAACGGCGTCGTTCACTTTTCACTTTTTTGTTTACTTTTTGGGTGGATTTTTCTGGATTTAGCGAGGTGGATGCGGGCACGCTGAGCTTCCCGGGGTATCTTCCGGGGCTGCTGGCCGGAGGGAGAGGCCCTCAGCCTTCTTGCGGCATGAAGAGAGGCTTCAGTCCGACCCTGACCCAGCCCGAGAGATCCACGGCTTTGAGATACAGATCCAACGTTTCGGGCTTGTAGATGAACTGGTAGAGGGTCGTGTAGCTGCGGTAATCCTCGATCGACGGAGCCGGGACCGCCTCCTCGCCTGGCTTCTTCCAGGGCGGCACCTTGGAGCCGCCTTCTTCCACCGGGGTGTCCATTATCTTCTTCATCGTCGCGAGGTCGATCCGGCCCTTGTACCTGCCGGCGAGCGCGACCAGGTTGTCCCGGCGCGGGTCTTCGTGTCCGGGCGGAGGCATGTTCCAGCGCGGGTCTATCGGTGTGTTGGCTATGACCTGCAGGCCTTCGGCTACATCTCCCCGGCGTATCACGTCGGTCGTTCCGGCCTCAAAGGTGCAGCCCTCTTTGGCATCTACCACGTTGCAAAGGATGGGGTAATTGAACCTCGTGGTCCTGAACGCGGCGTCGAGTTGCGCCAGGCTCGAGCAGTCGAGCCCGAACTGCATCAACGAGGCGGTGAAAGGAATACGGTCGGTGATTATTTTATCGTTGGGAGCGGTGACCTCACTGCCGTCGTTGAACTCCGCGGCGAGCCCCTTCGCGTTGAAGAACTGCACGCACCCGGTCTGCCCCGCGTAGGACAGCGCCGCCACCGGTTCGCTACCGTCGTCGGGGTTGAACACGATGACCGACAGGTAGCGGTTGAGGTCCATATAGGACAGGGGGAAGTCGAAATCCCTGCCCAGCATCAAGGGCCCACCGCCGGTGTACGGGCCCCATACGGCGATCGACGAGCAGGCGTCGCCGTCCGACTGGTAGTACGACTCCATCTGCCAGAGCACGATAGTGTCGATCAGGGCCAACTGCTCCGGTTTCAAGCCCGAAGCGCGGCTCAGGCCCCTGGTGATCTCGCGCAGCCGCCGCGGGTATAGCTCGCACTGCGAGAGGCAGAATGACTGTATCTCGGCAAGGGATTTCCCAAGCTTCAGGGACGCTGACTCGGACTCGGCGACCTTAGCCATCCTGTAGTACATCGCGGTGATGTCTTCGCGGAGGAGGGTTCCGTACTGCCGGCCCATCTCGTAGTAGTCGCCTTGAAGCACGGCCACCTTGAACGGCCCCGCTTTATAGAGCCTCGCCGGTCCGCTGCTCGCGATCGCGGTGCCGGGGACACCGGCCCCGCCTGATCCCGCGCACCCGGTGACCGCCAGCAACACCGCGACTGCCAGGGCGGCCGCCAAGGACGACGCCGCGCGAGCGGCTTTTCCTGCATGAGAACGGGAGAAATCGAACGCTTTACCCATGTGCCACCTCCACCGCCGGTATTCTACCACGCGGCGTTTTCAAAGGCCTGGACGGGGCCCGCCAACGGCCCTTATCGTTGAAGTGCACTGGCGAAAAACGCGGCCTGCACCCGTGAAAAGATCTCACTGGAGGCTGGAAGGTTCGGGCGTGAATTTCAGGCATACCGCGGGCGAGTCCGGCGCCCGCCGTCCCAGGTTCACTTTCAGGCTGCCGCCCGCCTGATCCCATTTGAGGAGCCCCTCCCGGCCCAAGAGCTCTACCCGCGTGCCGGCCGTGGCCTTTAAGGACTCGATCGCAACCCGCTCTTCGGCGGGAGCGCGCACAAGGATGGCGTACAGTGAGCCATTCTTGGAGGTGAAACGGACGTCGATTCCACCACTGGCGCGTCCTTCAGCGCGCTCCCAGGGCCTTGTCCCGTAGATCGCTTCGCCGTTGACAGAGAGCCACTCACCGACCCCCTTGATCCTGTCGATTTGGACCTCGGGGATCTCGCCGCCGGGCTTGGGCCCCACGTTGAGGAGGAGGTTGCCGTTTTTGCTGACGACGTCCACGAGCAGGCGGACGAGCTCGGGGACGCTCAGGAAGTCTTCGGGTGCCTCCTGCCTGTTGTACCCGAAGGACTTGCCGATCCCCCGGACTGACTCCCACTTCTCCTCGCGTATCTCGGAGAAGCTCGTATACTCGGGCGTCACGAAATCGTGATGGACGCCGGACGGGCTGGTGACTCCGCTCAGCCAGAGCTTCGTAGCGCTGTGGTTGATGTACTGCTTTAACCCGGGCACGCGGGCCATGGCCCTCAACCAGCGGGAAGCCTGGCCCCAGCGCTCGTTTACGACCCCCTCGGGGGTCTTGTTGTAGAAGTGCGCGAAGATCTCGTTGATGTTAACCCCGTCCGGGTACCCGATGTCGCTCCACAGCACCGAGGGGTCGTACCTGTCGATCAGCTCGAGCCAGTGCGAGGTAGCGTACTTGCGGTACTCGTCGCTCGCGGGGTACCGGGCAAGGCTCGTCGCCAGGTCGGTTATCGGCTTATGGGTGAACGTCCAGTCGTAGGGGCTCGAGTAGTAGAAACCCATTCGCATTCCACGCGACCTGACCTCCTCGGTCAGCTCGCCGACGACGTTCCTTGACGCATGCAGGTCGGGCCGTGCGGGATTTAGGTGCTCGCTCTCCCAGAGTAGGAAGCCGTCGTGGTGCTTCGTGACAAGCACTACGTACCTGGCTCCAACCCGCTCGAAAAGGTCGGCCCAGGCCGCCGGGTTCCAGGAGGGCAGGGCCGCGTTGAAGTCGTCGGCGAACCTGTAGTAATCGAAGTCCGCTCCGTACGTCTTCAAGTGGTATTCATAAGCCGGGCTTCCCTTGATGCGGATGGAGTTCAGGTACCACTCGGAGTAGGGTTGGTTGGCGAACATCGCCCGCGCGCCCCGGTTCCGGAGGATTTCCAGGATGTCTCCCTTGTCCGCCGGAGCGAAGGCCGGAACGCACGAGAGCGACCAGTGGATGAATATCCCGAACTTGGCGTCGTTGTACCAGTCCGGGACCGGGTGCCGGTCGACTGATTCTCTTGTGGGTTGGTATTCCATGCCGGTAAACATTATCGCACAGTCCGCACGGTCTCGATCGCAGGGGCCGCATACGCCGAGTCGGTTTCATGCCCTTCCACGCCTTTCGGGCGGCCCGGGTCTGGGGACATGGTATTTCAGTTATTGGAGAAGCGAATCAGCGGGGCCGGCGGTTATTCCCGATCGAATCGGTTGCCGCCGGTGGACCCCTCAGAGAGTATCCACTCCGTGGCTCGCCGACGTGGACCGCAACGAAATGGAATCAGCAAAAAGTAAACAAAAAAAGAGTAAAAAGTGAACGACGCCTACTGGTAGACGGAGAGCCAGAGGCGGGCGGGGGTTCCGGGAAGGGAAGCGCGGCCACCGGGCTTCCCCGCGGGGACCGTGGCTTCGATATAGAGGGCCGTATTCCCTCCGGGAAGGCCCACCGACTGGTAGACCGTGCCGTTGAACACCTGGTAGCCACCGGCCCCCGGGGTCACGACCATTATCCCGCGCAACTTGATGGGAACGGCGAGGTAGCTCTTTATCAGCGCGATGCCGGGCTGCCCGGCGTCCTCCAGCTCCGGGGCCTCTTCGGCGTCGATCGCGGGAACCATCAGGTTGTCAAGGTCGGTCTTGCCCTCGAGGTTCGAGCCGTCGTAGAACGGCATGGAGTGAAACTCGTCGACGTAACTGTACCCTTCTATTTCACCACCGCTCACCGTCACCAGGCGGTAGCCAGGGTACTGGTTCTGGCTGCCGCCTTTATCGAAGTAGACGCAGGTCTGGTTCGCGAAGACGGTCTTTCCCTTCCCGTTCGACCAGGGCGCCTTGCCGACGTAGTCGCTGTGCATGTGCCCGCTCATCAACAGGTTGACGCGGTACTCCGCGCAGAGCTTGCGCAGCGACTTCCTTCCGTTGTCACCGGACAGCGGCCAGATGCCGTGGAACTTCTGGGAGTAGGCATCGCCCTTGCCGTCCGGCCGGTAAGGGTCGTGGTGGGCGAAGAGAACCCGCGAGCTGGAATCCTGGTGAGCCTGGAGGTCGTCGGCCAGCCACCGGAGCTGATGCCGGTAGGTCGAGGGGTTGTTCTCGTCGGTGCTCGCCGCCACCTTGCCGCGGCCGGTCCGTGGATAAACGAAGACCCCCGAGACTTTCTCGCATACGGTCCGGACGTCCGCCGGCCAGTCGAAGGTGTTCGCGCAGGTGAAGTGGGTGCCGCCGACGTCGAACGAGTAGTAGAGAGGCCCGAGGTTCTGCTCCCAGACCTTCTTGCCGTCCACCTGGTTCACGTACAGGTCGTGGTTGCCGGGGACGGCGAAGACGGGCACCTCGAACCTCGTAAGCTGGGCGAAGAACTTCGCGAATTCCTTCTGGTACTCCCCGGGGCTCCTCTGCGCGTACACGAAGTCGCCGACGAGCACCACGAAGTCCGGCCTTATCAGGTTCACCTCGTCGATCGCCGTCTGGAGGAACAAGGGGGTTCCGTCCGCCGCGAAGCCCTTGTCGGTTATCCTCTCGAAAAGGCCGCCTACGTCCCTCTGGTGGACGTGGATGTCCGCCATGGTTATGAAGCGGAAATCCCCCGCCGTGTCGGTGATGACCGACACGGAGTGCGGCTGGCCGTCGGTGAGGCGCCTGCCTCCGGTGTCGACAGCGACCTTGAGGTCGTAAAGTTCCCCCGGCGCGCCTGCGGGCACGCGGCAGGCCAGGTGCCACACGCTGTCCGAGCGGCCTTGCCGGCTCCCGGCGGGCCACTTGGTGGAGCGCCCGATCCAGGCCTTCTCCACGCTCAGGTCGCTCGAGAGCCCGGCCAGCTCCTTCGCGATCGGCGTCAGCGTGACCTGCCAGTTGCCGGCGTCCGCGGGCTGCGCGCCGGTGCCGGCCTTGCCGGGGGGCGCGCCCCTGAGATCAACTTCGACGTCGAAGGAATAGCCGGGCTTGACGAGGGCGGGGTTGCACAGGGTCGGCCAGACCACGTTCTTGATGTGTGCCGCGGGGTACTTCACTCCCGCAGTGGGGATCGCACCCATGTCCGAGTACATGTAATAGGAAATGGAACCATCGATGATCGCGAGAGTGGCGATCACCGCCACGAGGGTCGGAATCGCAATTTTGAAAAAACGCTTGAGCTTCGACCTCTTTTTCATACGAGGATTCTATTCGAAACGAACGCGCAGTTCTATCTCAACCGCGCCGGAATGCTCAAAGGGCCGGCAGGTGTTAGCATAATCACCGAGGAGGCGATGTCCATGGAGCTCAAGAGCACGCCACCAAGCATCGTCGAAGGCGGCGGGATTGCCGAGTATGGGGCTTTCAGGGACCCGTTCGAGCGCGTCAACATGCGGGAGGCCCGGATACGCGTCGCGGGCAGGCGCATGCCCCTCGCGTACTCACGTTTCAGGCTCAAGGAGTGGCAGCATTTCGGCGTGATCGCAGAAGATTTCTACTTCATGTTCGCAATCGTCGACGCGAAGTTCCTGTCGAAC
>CAZAIS010000031.1:0-11947 GCA_964485255.1 uncultured Acidimicrobiales bacterium
CTCGCCGTCCTCCTTGGACTCGGGTGGTACACGATCGACCCGCTCGGTCTTCACTGGAGCACGTCATCCTGACCTTGAACCCGCTTTACCCTTGAGGGTGTAAAGGCGTTATCATTACACGTTGGCTTCGACGACCGAGTCCGGAGGGATTCAATGGCAAGGGAGACCTACTCGCGGAACTGGGACCGCATGTCCTTCGAGGAGCAGAGGGAGTACAGAGACCGCAAGCTCTCCTATTTCGTCAGGACGCGTCTTTACCCGTACAGCGGTTTCTACAGGAAGCTCTTCGACGAGAGCAATGTCGCACCCGAGAGCATAAGGAGCGTAGCCGACCTCCGCAGGTTGCCGTTTACCTACAAGGCCGACATCGCTCCCAGTGTCGAAAACCCCCACCTCTACGAGGAGTTCGTTCTCAAGCCCGATGGTGAATCCATGGGTGAGTTCATGCCCCGCCTGAGCTACTGGAAGATGCGGTCCGACCGGCTATTCAAGGGCGAGGACTACGTCGCCGGGAAGCTTGCCGGGGAATACGAGCCGGTGCACGTGCAGTTCACGACCGGCCGTACCGGGCTGCCCACCCCGATCCTGTACGCGAGGTCCGACATGGAGAGGATGGCGGAAGCGGGGCGGCGCGTGCTGGAGCTGGCGGGCTTCGGACTCGAGATCAAGGCGGGGGGAGCGACGGCGCTGAACGCCATGCCGTTCGCCCCTCACCTGGGGTTCTGGATGGTGGAAGAAGGGCTGCGCCGGGCCGGAGTACTGTCCCTGCACACCGGCGGCGGCAGGATAATGGGGACGCGAAGGATAATCAATGCCGCTGAAGGAATCAAGCCGGTCGGCATCGTCGGGATGCCCGGCTACGTCTATCACCTTCTGCAGACCGCCGCCGACCTGGGCGCCGACCTGGGCTCGGTCAAGCTCGTAGTACTGGCGGGCGAGCGTATTCCCAAGGGCATGAAGGAGAAGATGGCCGGGCTGCTTGAGTCCATGGGAGCGGATGAAGTCTCGATCGTGGGGACCTTTGGTTTTACCGAGGGCCGCAAGGCGTTCTCGGAGTGCGTTCCCGGGACCGACAGCGGGTATCACATCTATCCCGACATGGACTACTTCGAGTTGATAGACCCCGAGACGGAGGAGCCCGTCGCCGAAGGAGAGGACGGCGAGCTCGTGTACACGTGCCTGGACGGGCGCGGCACGTGCGTGGTTCGTTTCCGGACGGGTGACTTCGTGAGAGGCGGGATAATACACGAGCCGTGCCCTCGTTGCGGCAGGAGGGTCCCGCGGCTGGGAAGCGACATTTCGAGGTCCGGCAAGGTGAAGGGGTTCGCCCTAATCAAGATCAAGGGCGTGCTGGTAGACCAGGGAGCTTTCCAGTCGGTCCTCGATGCGAACCCGCGGGTGGAAGAGTGGCAAATAGAGATCGGCAAGGCCGGGGGAGACCCCTTCGAGATGGACGTGGTCACGGTATACGCCGCGCTGGCCGAAGGCGCCGAAGAAGAGACCGTAAAGGCGGAGATCGACGCCGGGCTGCTGCGAGAGACAGAGGTAACACCCAACCGGATCGAGTTGCTCAGGCTCGAGGAGCTTCTTGACAGGCTGAGGGCGGGGGGCGGCATGAAGGAGCTTCGGATTGTTGACACCAGGCAGGATCTCTAGCCGTCCGGCCGCTGACGCTCTTTTCCGGGCAGGATATTACCCTGGGTGACCGCGAATCGTATAATTGTAACGCAGGCGGACTTCGGGAAGCCGTGTGCTATTCCGGTTTCCATGAAGAGCGGAGCTGAGAACATGGCGCAAGCCAAGAAAAAAGCTAAGTCGGTTACACACCTGCTGATCGAGGACGGACTCGTGTCACAGGAGCAACTATTATCGGCGCTCGAGCGCAAGAAGCAGACCGGCAAGTCGCTGGCCCGCACCTTGATCGAGATGGGGATAGTCTCCGAGGCTAAGCTGACCGAGGTGCTAGCGCAGCACCTGGGTCTGGACTTCGTGGACCTCGCGCAATACCGCGTCGACCACACCGCCGTCGCGCTGCTGGACGAAAAGATGGCCCAACGCCACTTGACGATGCCCCTTTCCTTTGATGGCGACACGCTCATCGTGGCCATGGCCGATCCGACCAACATATTCGCCCTGGACGACGTGAAGATGTCGACGGGCCACCAGGTCAGGCCCGTGGTCGCGACCAAGAGCGATATCGAGGACGCGATCCGGACTTACTACAGGGACTCGGGCGACGCGGGTATCGAAGACGTGGAGGAAATCGACAGCGAAGGGCTCGACAACAAGGAGCTCGCGGAGGCTATAGGCGCGGCCACCGATGACGCGCCCATGGTCAGGTTCGTCAACTTCGTGATCAACGAGGCGGTCAACGCGGGGGCGAGCGACATACACTTCGATCCCCAGGACAAGGAGATTGTAATCAGGTACCGCGTCGACGGAGTCCTGCATGACGTCAAGAGCCTTCCGATAAGGACACTGCCCGCCCTCACCTCCCGCGTGAAGATCATGTCCGATTTGAACATCGCGCAGAAGAGGGTCCCGCAGGACGGTCATTACGAGAAGAGCGTGAGCGGAAAGCAGATAGACTTCCGCGTCGCCGTGCTGCCAACGGTCCACGGCGAGAAGATAGTGCTTCGAGTCCTGGACAAGTCGAGCATTCTCTTGAGGTTGAACGATCTCGGTTATGACGGTGAGACGCTGGAGAAATACGAGGAAGCCTTCCGCCGGCCCAACGGGGCGATCCTGGTCACAGGCCCCACGGGCAGCGGTAAATCTACGACCCTTTATGGGACCCTAAACGTCTTGAACGACGAAACGAAGAACATAACGACAGTCGAGGACCCGGTGGAATACCGCTTGCCGGGAATCAATCAGATACAGATCAATCCCAAGGCCGGGCTGTCCTTCTCTACGGCCCTGCGCTCCATCCTGCGAACGACACCCGACATCATAATGGTTGGTGAGATCCGCGACTCGGAGACGGCGCAGATAGCGGTTGAATCCGCTCTGACCGGCCACCTGGTCTTCAGCACGCTCCACACCAACGACGCGCCCGGTGCCATCACGCGGCTCACGGAAATGGGAATCGAGCCGTTCCTCACCGCTTCCGGTATCGTCTGCGTGCTCGGGCAGAGGCTCGGGCGGCGCCTCTGTACCTGCAAGGTGTCTTACGAGCCCGCGGAAGAGCTCCTGGACAGGTTGGAGTTCGTGCACGAGCCGGGGGAGGTTCCCACTCTCTACAAGCCCAACACCGCCGGCTGCGCGCGTTGCGGCGGCACCGGTTACAAGGGCCGCGTGGCGCTGGTCGAGATCATGCGCATGAGCCCGGAGATCGAAACCCTCACGATAGAGGAAGCGTCCACCGCGGAGATCAAGCGCGTCGCGGTTGCCCAGGGGATGAAGACGATGCGCCAGGACGGCTGGGATAAGTGCAGGGTGGGCATGACGTCCATCGAGGAAGTCCTTAGGGTGGTTATCTAGAGCCACGGCGGCCCACCGGGGGCGGCTCAAATCCGGGGTACGGCTCTTCGGATCTCTTCGATCGACGTGACGCCGGAGATGACCTTCTCCACGGCGTTTTCCCATAGCGTGCGCATCCCCTGCTCCACCGCGAGCTGCTTGATACTGCTCAGCCGGACGTCGGGCGCCATCATGTCCCTGATCTCGCGGGTCATCGGCATCACCTCGAAAACGCCGATGCGACCCGAGTAACCCGTTTCGCGGCACTCGCCGCAACCACCCGGGTCCTTGAGGCTTACCTCGCTGCTGGCAGGAATGCCGAGTTCCTGGAGATCCCCGGGTGACGGCTCGTGCTCGACGGCGCAATGCGGGCAGAGCCTTCTCACCAGACGCTGGGCTACGATGATCTTTACGACCTCTCTGACGTAGTAGTGCTCGATGCCGATCTCCATGAGCCTGAGCAGGACCTCCGGAGCGTCGGTAGTGTGGAGCGTGCTGAGAAGAAGATGACCGGTAAGTGCCGCCCTCACCGCCACGTGGGCCGTCTCGTCATCGCGGATCTCTCCCACCAGGATTATGTTCGGGTCCTGGCGGAGCACCGAGCGCAACAGAGGGGCGAAGCCCAGTCCTATCTGGTGATTGACCGGAATCTGGTTGATGTTGTCCATCCGGTACTCGACCGGGTCCTCGATCGTGACGATCTTGCGTTCCTTGCGATTCAGCTTGTTGAGCATGGCGTACATCGTGGTTGTCTTGCCGGTACCCGTCGGGCCGGTCGACAGGACGAAACCGTGGGGCTCCTCGAGCGCGAGCATCGTCCTTGACAGGTCCGCCTCCGAGAAGCCCAGGTCGGTAAGCTTGATGGCAGACCGCTCCTGGTCGAGTACGCGAAGCACAATGCTCTCACCGTATATCGTGGGGCTCGTGGCGACCCGGAAATCGACGTCGCTGTCGCCGTACCTGACGAAGATCACGCCGTCCTGGGGACGCCTCTTCTCGGCGATGTCCAGGTTCGACAGTATCTTGATCCGGGAGATAACGGCATGGTGCTGATCCCCTGGAAGTGCCCTGTAATCGCTGAGTATGCCGTCCACTCGCAGGCGCACAATCGCGTTCTCGAGCTTGGGTTCTATATGGATATCGCTGGCTCCGATCCTGATGGCGCCGGCCAGAAGACCGTCAACCAGCTTGACGATGTCGGCTTCTTCCACCTCGACGTCATCGGGCGGGACGCTACGGTCCCCGTCGACATACTGGATTACCCTGTCTTCGACCTCGTCGTACTCCTCGACCGGTACCGAGACTCTGTAAAGGGCGTTGATGGCCAGGCGTATCTCCTCGTCTCCGCAGATCACGTACTCGAGGGAGCAACCGGTCCTGAAGGAGAGCTTCTCTCCAGCCTCGACGTCCAGCGGAGCGCTGATGGCAAGCGTCAGGATGTTGTCTCCTACGCTGACCGGGAGGATATGGTGATCGACCGCGTCGTCCGCCTCGATGAGCGTGACCGCTTCGGGCCTGATGGCCTCGGGGTGTAAGGTGACCCTCGGAACGTCGAGGTAAGAGGACAGGGCGTCGAGGAGACGGTCCTCGTTGACCTGGGAGAGGTTCACCAGGACGTCTGTTAGCCGTGCGCCGCGCTTCTCTGCTACGGAACGGGCCTTCGACAGACCTTCCTCGGTGACCAGCCCGCCGCTCAAGAGATAATTCACGAATCCTTCTTCGCCTGCAGTACTCAAGTCTCCCCCTTCCGCGATGTGGGTCTGACGCCGCGCTCGTTGGAATCCTGCCGCGAATCCTTGACAGCGACATCATACTATCCCGGGGGTTCCGATCAACAGCGTGGGGAGCGAGCCACGGATGGTCGCGTCAGAGAAGACGCCTGCAGGCGGACAGGTCCGACCTGCTCGAGAGGGAGGTGATCTTTACCACGTCTCCAGTACGGGGTGCGTGAATGAACCAGCCGCCCCCCAGGTAGATGCCGACATGGGCGTTGCCCCTGAAGAAAACGAGGTCGCCCGAGGTCAGCTCACGTGGGGAAACGGACCGTCCACAGCGGACCTGTGAGAATGTAACCCTCGGCAGACGAACGCCTATCTGTGCGTAGACGTAGCATACGAGCCCGCTGCAGTCGAAGGAGTTCGGGCCGGCGGCTCCCCATACATAAGGTTTGCCGAGATGTGACATCGAGAGGAGCGCCACCATGGTCGCGGCGCCTTGAAAATCGCCCGAGCGCCTGGCGGCGAGAAGACTCTGCAGGGTCTTGAGGGTCGCGGGGTCGGGCGTGTACCAGATGAGGCCGCTTTCCAGCAGGGCGCCTGTATCGATCTCGGCCGCCGATATCGCCGTTACCCGGTCGGGGGCCGCGCCGAGAGCCCGGAGCAGCAGAGAGGGCGGACGGACGCAAGCCCTGACCTCCACGCGCTGCCCGGCTTCCATGACGTCGATCTTCTCCAGATCGGCGCCGTTCGCCTTCGCGAACCTGCGGGCCGCGTTCTCGGCGCCCGAGCCCGTGGAGAACAGTGGGAACGATTCCTGGACGGCGGCCAGCGCGGCCGCGTCGGCGGCGTTTCCCGCCTGCCTGCGGGCCCTCAGGAACAGGCCCACGTCGGCCGTCAGCAGGCAAAGGAATGCGACGAGAGCGATGCACCCCAGCGCCAGAACGCTGATTCCGCCGCGCTCGGTCAGAAGAAGGCGGAAAGGCGGGCCCGTACCCCGGCGGATCCGGGAGCGTTTCATTGAGCGTCCTTCTCGAGGGCCATGCTCGCGGAGGCCTTGAAACTCGGCTTGGGGACGAGCCTGTCGAGGCCGGGAAGAAGAAGGGGCATGTGGTAGCGCACGGTCACGTTGACGGGCGACCCCTTCTTCCTGCCCTCCGGGAAACTTACTTCGACTTCGGGACGTTCGCCGGGCAGGCCCCCGGCACTCGCCAGGGCCGCTTTCCGCGCCTCGTCCCCGTCGTTTGTCTCCGCGCCGCGCCGCGCGCCGTCCCTGCCGGATGCCGTGACGACAATGTAGCAGTTGAGCGCGAGGGCGAGCTGGCAGACCGCCACCGTGACAAGGAGGAGGAGCGGCATGACGAGTGCCAGCTCGACGGCGGCCTGGCCGCGTTCAGATAATCTCGATTCGCGGTCCGCGGCGGTTCGCCGGATCATGAGACCCCCCTGGTGAACAGGTGGACGGCGGCAACGACGAGCAGGCCGGCGGAAAGAGGGAGGGTGTATGGTATGTTCACGTGGCGTTCCTGGACGATCGGGCCGGGAAGGCGCCAGGCGCCGTGCTCCAGCAGAAGCAGCGTGCGGCCGACCGCGGCGGGCGAATGCGTCCTGTAGATGAGCGCGATCAGGGCCAGCAAACCCCCGGCGAGGGCGCCCAGGAGGAAAGCGGGCCAGACGGCCCTCCAGCCGACGATGGCGCCGGCCGCCGCGAGGAACTTCACGTCACCGCCGCCTACCATGCGCAGCAGGAAGGGCACGACAAGGAGCGCGAGCCCCAGAGCGCTCCCCGCGAGGCTGAATGCCAGACCCCTGGCGCCTTCCCGGGCGAGGGCCAGGCAGACGCCGCAGGCGAAGAACGCGGCGTTGTAGAAGTTGGGGACCCGGTGGATGCGGACGTCACAGACCACGGCCCCCGCGCAGAACAGCGCCAGCACGACGAGCGCGAGGTGAGCTTGCACCACGTGGCTAGATAGCATCTGTCAGCTTGTTGAAGACCTTGGTGAAGAAATTCTTCAACACGTTGCTCTTGCTTACCAGCGTGATAAGCACGGATGCCACTGCCGCCGCGCCCAGTATCACCAGCGCGTATTCGGCGGTAGTCTGTGCTTCCTCGTCGCGGATGAGTCGAGCGATCTCTCCCATTGCGGGCTCCTTTCCGGTGGTTGAACACTGGCTCGAACGTGGCGCCGCCCACTGCGCGGCCCTCTGCTTCATTTCTGCTGGAGAGACAACCGGGGGAGAGGTCCAAGCGTTGCAAGCAAATAATAACACGACGCGGACAAGCAAGTCAAGCTATGCCCATGGAGAATGGAAACGAATTGTGCGCTACCGGGCCACGGCTCCTCTGCAGGCGCGGGCGCGGAGCCCGGGGTAGGGGGAGAGGGTCACTATGCCACAGCCTCGGGCTCGCGTGCGGCCGTGTCCGCGGAGTCCGGGCCGGGCGGTCCGCCGGGATTTTTTTTCGCGTCATTGGAAAAAATGCAGGAGGGGCGATAGGTCCGGAGAATACGGACCTTGAGCCAGGCGTTGTGGCAGGAGAACCTCGCGAGTCCCAGGTGGGGCGATCGGGAGAAGCCTTGACGCAGACCGGGCCCGGTTGGAGCCGTCTTCCGTGAGGCGGCCGAGCCATCAACGAACCGGGAGCACGTTGATGGAATCCGTGGCGGGTCTTGCGGACAGGTCCGGTTGCCTCACCTGTTTTTTATCCCGCCGAGGGCGGTCAGCCTTTGACGATCTTGGCGATCAACCTGACAAGCGCCAGGACCACCACGGCCCCGATGAAAGCCACCAGCAGGCTCCACCAGTTGAACCCGGTGATACCCTTATGGCCCAGTTGATGAAAGATGAAGCCGCCGGCGACGGCGCCCACGATGCCCGCCACTATATTGAGCAGGCAGCCCATCTGCTTGCCGAGCCCGGTAACGAGGCTCGCGAACCAGCCGGCGAAACCGCCGAGCACGATCCAGGCCAGGAAGCCCATCGCCTTCAACTCTTTGTTCTCCCTCTCACTCGAGACGGCATGGGATCACATTCTATCTCAACCGGAAGGGGCGCGCCGCGGCTCAGAAGACGCGCTCGAGAGTCGCGAGGAAAGTCGGACCAACGGTGAGCAGCACCGAGGCGGGCAGGATGAGGAAAACGAGAGGCGCGAGCATCTTGACGGGTACCCGGGCGCCTGCCTCGCGCAGCTCGTCACGCCTGCGGAGCCGTATCTCGCGCGAAAAGACACTGAGCGTGCTTGATACCGAGTGCCCCCGCCTCTCCGCTTCGAGAAGGGATTTCAACAGAGACGCGAGCTCGGCGACGGGGCAGCGCTTCGACAGCCGGGCGAACGCCTCCGCGCGGGTGGATCCAAGCTCGATCTCGCGCACGGTATGACGGAGGAAGGGACCGAGAGGCTCCCGGGCGAGAGCCGCCGCGCCCCGGAACGCCTGGTCTAGGTTCTTGCCGCCGAGCACCAGGGCGTACAGGAGGTCGGCCGTATCGGGGAGAGCCTTGCGTATCGCCTCCAGGTACCTCACGCGGGCGCGGGCACAGGCAAGGCGCGGGAGCAGTACGCCGAAGGCCGCCATCGCCACGGCCAGAACCAGCGAAGCGCTTGAGAACCCCGTGAGCAGGAGGACCAGGGACGGGAGAACCAGGGTGGCCCAGACTCTCATGCCCGCGAGCCTGGGCACTGACACGCCCGGACTGTCACATAGCGCGGCGAGTTTGCCGAAGAGGCGATCGCGCAGCGGCACGGGCGTCAGCCGGTAGGGCAGCTCCAGAAAGGCGCTCGCCAGGCGCGTTTTCCGCGGCACGGGGTTTTCCGGGTCGCGGAATTCGCACACGTCCTCGAGTGACGCCAGTTTCTCGACCGCGCCCGATCGCCGCTTGCCTGCTCCTACGTAGAAGAGGAGTATCGATATCGCGGCGGCCGCTCCCACCCATATCATCAAAGCCGGCCCCCTAACGGACGTCCATGATCTTTCTGATCCAGATGAAACCGACTGTGTTCATTACGGCGGCGGCCCCGAGCATGAGGAGCCCCGGGAACGTGCCGATGAGGATGGATACGGTGCTGTGGGAAGCGAGCGCCGATATGCCCAGGAATACCAGTGGGAGCGCGGCGACGATGCGGCCCGACAGCCTTCCCTGGACGGTCAGCGAGGCAAGCTCGCGCTTGATGGCCGCCCTCTCGCGGACGGCTTCGCCGATGGCTTCCATGATGTTGCCGACGTCGGACCCCGTCTCGTGCGAGGTGATGACCGCCTGGGCGATCAGCCGGACGTTCGGGTTGTCCAGCGCGCCCACGAGGTCCTCGAGCGCCTCGTCGGCGCAGGCGCCAAGTGAGACTTCGGCCTCGTACCGGGACACCGCGCCGGCGATCAGGGGGCCCGCGTCCTCGGCGCACAGGGACAACGCGTCGTCGATCGGGATGCCGCTTCGCAGGAACAGGGCAAGGTCGGCCGCCAGGCGGTCGCATTCGGCGGCACCCGCGCGCTCGCGCCTCCGGGCAAGAGCGCCCAGGGCCAGGCCGGGAAGGAATATCACCGCGGCAAGGGCGGGCGGCATCGAAAGCAGGCTGCCGGTGGAAAGAGCGGCCGCCGGCGGGACCAGGAGGATGGAAGCGGCCCAGAACCTCCGCAGGACGACCCACCTTATCTCGAGGCCCGAAGCCTCGAGCCGGGCGCGCAGCTCCACGGCCCGGCGGGTGGATTCGAACCGCGCGCAGAGCCTGCCGAAAAGGCCGGGCACGGGACTCCCGGCCCCAACGTCACCGGTCGCGTCGAGGTGCCTGCGGATGTTGCTTTTTGCCTTGCCGGCGGACCTGCCCCTTGCGCTGATCCAGAAAAAGGCGATTGCCAGGGCGGTGAGTATCGCGGCCCCGACCCACTTCACGCGCCCTCGCCTCCAACGCCGGGGTGTGCGTCGTCGTACAGGCTCTCGAGGAGGTAGTCGCCGGACGGACCCGGTGATATCGATACGACTTCGCCAAGCACCCTTCGGCCGTTGTTGCTTCGCCGGGTGTGGATCACAAGGTCGACGGCGGAGGCGACCTGGCGCCTGACGGCCGCGAGGTCGAGGTTGACCTCCGACATCAGGACCATGGTCTCGAGCCTGTCCAGCAGGTCACGCGGTGAGTTCGCGTGGGCGGTCGACAGCGAGCCGGGGTGCCCGGTGTTCATCGCCTGCAGCATGTCGAGGGCCCCGGGGCCCCGCACTTCGCCGACGATTATCCTATCGGGTCGCATGCGCAGAGAATTCCGCACAAGATCGCGCACGCTCACCGCGCCCCGTCCCTCGATGTTCGCCGGCCTGCTCTCGAGGGATATCACGTGGGGGTGCTCGATCCTCAGTTCGGCCGCGTCCTCTATCGTAATGAGCCGTTCACAGCGGGGTATGAAAGAGGAAAGCACGTTCAGCATGGTCGTCTTTCCGCTTCCGGTGCCGCCGGATATCAAGACGTTCGCCCTGTGCCTGACGGCGTCCTCGAGAAACAATGCCTGATCAGCGCTCATCGTGCCGTTCTCGATCAGCTCCGAGACGGAAAAAGGCCGCTCGCGGAACTTGCGGATAGTGACCGTCGGGCCGTTGAGGCATAGAGGAGGGATCACCGCGTTGAGGCGGGAACCGTCGGAGAGCCGGGCGTCGATCATCGGGCTCGTCTCGTCGAGGCGAAGGTTCAGGGGGCCGATCGCCCTGCGAACGAGGGTAAGTACCCGTTCGTCGCTCCCGATGGTGACGTCCGCCTGCTCGATGACCCCTTCACGCTCGATAAAAACACTATGGGGGCCGTTTACCATGATCTCGGATATGCCCGGATCCCTGAGCAGGGCCTCAAGCGGTCCGAGCCCGAAAAGCTCGTCGTTGAGGTCGCGCGCGAGGGTTCGCACCATTCGCTTCGGCCACAGGCATCCCTCGTCCAGGAGGGCTTCCTCCACGCGGCGCTCGAGTTGCGGGTAGCTTACGTCCTGGCGGCTCGCCAGTTCGTCGAGGAGGCGTCTTCTGATGTTGTCTTTTATTCCAGGCGGGACGTTCACGTCCTGGTTAAGGGACAGGGTTGCCAATTGCCGACCTCCGGGATCGCCCTGAATCAAGCAATGCAATCATATCACAAGCTATACAAGCTAATCAAGATGCTACTTCTTTCACGATCTCGAGAGCGGTTGATCCCGAGCCGCAACGCAGCCGGCGGAGCAGCCTGCCGGTGAGGCCCGCCGCGCTAGCAGGTGATGGTGTCGATCAGGTCGAGGACGGCGGCGGCGAGCGGGGAGCGCTCCGAGGCAAGGGGCCGGCATTCGTCGGCGAGCCGGCGGCAGCGCACGGTGTCCTCGGGGAGCCGGGCTGCCGCACGCATGCCCAGGAAAGACTCGACGTCCTCGTGTCTCATGGTGTCGCGCCGCCCCATCGAGCGGTTGACAACGAGTTCGATCGCGGGCCCTCCGCCCGGCAACGAATCGATCAGCGAGATCGCGCGCTTCGCCCCACCGAGGCTCGCCAGCTCGGGGGTCACGACCAGAACGATGAGGTCGCAGGCCGAAAGGAGTCCGGCGGTGAAATCACCGGACGAAGGCATGGTGTCCACCACGACACTGTCGAACCGACGCCCCAGGCACTCGACGAGCGACGCCGCGGAACCGGCGCCGGGCGCCGGTCCGTCGAGTCGCCGGACCGGGGCGGGCAGCAGGCCGGCCCCGCACGGGCAGGAGGAAATGGTATTGCGGGGCAGGTTGCCGGCCAGGTCCTCCCACACCCCGAGCACGTCGGCGATCGTGAACGTGCCGCTT
>CAZAIS010000032.1:0-11900 GCA_964485255.1 uncultured Acidimicrobiales bacterium
CGGGCGACAGGCGGGTCTTCGAGTGCCTGGAGTGCTCGCACAAGTGGGAGGAGCCTTTCGGCAGCGGAGTGCGCGCCTGCGAGGCGGTCTGCCCCAGGTGTGGCGGGCCCGTGGCCCGCCTGGGCTGCTCACGGGGCGCGGCGCGGCGGGGAGCCCTGGCCCGCGAGGCTCGCGGGCGCGAGGCGGCATCGGGTTAGTCAATGAACGGAGGTAGAAGTGAGAAAGAAGAAGAGCACAGAGCCTGAAGAGGCCTCGCAGGAGTCATCCTGTGGGGCACAGCGCGGCTCCGAGCGCCCCGCGGGCATACCTCGTTTTCAGCCCGCGTCACAGGCGCACATCAAGCATACGATCGCCGTCATGAGCGGTAAGGGCGGCGTCGGCAAGTCCGCCGTCACGATGCTCCTCGCGGTGGCGCTCCGCCGCCTCGGGTTCGAGGTCGGCATCCTTGACGCCGATATAACGGGACCCAGCATCCCCAGGGGGCTGGGCGTAAAAGGCCCGATCATGGTCGGCGAGGAAGGCGCCCTTCCCGCCGAAAGCTCGACCGGCATAAAGGTCATGTCCATGAACCTCATACTGAACGCCGAGGACGACGCCGTCATATGGAGGGGTCCCCTCATCAGTTCGGCGGTGGGGCAGTTCTACCAGGAGTGCGAGTGGGGTGACCTGGACTACCTGCTGGTAGACCTTCCCCCCGGCACGGCAGACGTGCCGCTTACCGTCATGCAATCCATACCCCTCGACGGGATAATCCTGGTCACCTCCCCGCAGGAGCTCGCGGGGATGATCGTGGGCAAGGCGGTCAGCATGGCCGGGCAGCTCGACGCTCCCATTACCGGGCTGATCGAGAACATGTCGTACGTCACCTGCCCGTCGTGCGGTCAGAAGGTCGAACCTTTCGGGCCAAGCCACGGTGAAGAGGCGGCGCGGAACATGGGAACGTCGCTCCTGGGCAGCCTGCCTCTGGACCGGAGGATATCCGAGCTTGCCGACGAGGGGCGGCTCGAGGAGTACGATTCCGACGAGGTCGGAGCCGTCATAAGCGTCGTCGTGCGGCGCTTCTCGGATGAGAAAAAGCAGGCGGTACCGGCCGCCGCATCGAGGACGGAGAGCATTAAAATCGCGGTTGTCGTATCGGAGGGGGAGGTATCCCCGCATTTCGGCCGGGCGGAGGAAGTCCTCATCGCGGAAATCGACGACGGCAAGGTGAAATCGCGCGAGACCGTACCCGCTCCCCCCCACGATTGCTCCGCCCTGCCGAACCTGTTCGTGCAGAAAGGCGTCACGGCCGTGATCGCGGGCGGCATGGGCGCGGGAGCCATCCAGAACCTCGAGCACGCGGGCGTGAAAGTATTTGCCGGTGTCAGCGGTTCCCCCGAGGCGGCGATCGAGAGTTTCGTTTCGGGCACCCTGGCAACCGGGGCCGCGGTGTGCGGCGGCGACCACAAGGACGGCTGCGCGCACTGACCGGCCGCGCGTGATACCGGAGGCATTGTTGATAATTTCGATCGCGAGCGGAAAAGGCGGAACGGGAAAGACCACCCTGGCCTGTAACGTGGCATGGGCGGCCTCCGAAACCGAACCGGTGACGTTCCTGGACTGCGACGTCGAGGAGCCCGACTCCCACTTCTACCTGAAGCCGGAATGGTCGGGCGAAGAGGACGTATGCGTGCAGGTGCCCGTGGTGGACTCCGCCAGGTGCGACGGGTGCGGGAAGTGCGCGGATTTCTGCCGCTTCAACGCTCTCGCCGCGATAAAGGGGGACGTCCTGGTCTTCCAGGAGCTATGCCACGCCTGCGGGGGCTGCGCGGTGGCCTGCCCTCTCGAGGCCGTAAGCTACGTGGACAGGAAGATCGGCGTCGTGCGCATGGGTGCCCGGGGCGGGGTGCGCTTCTACCAGGGGCTCCTGGACATCGGGGAGCCTATAGCGGTTCCGGTCATCAAGAAGGTCAAGGAAAAAGCCGGAGACGGCCTTTCACTCATAGACTGCCCCCCGGGGACCGGCTGCCCCATGGTCAACTCGATCGAAGGCTCTGACTACTGCGTACTGGTCACCGAACCTTCCCCTTTCGGAAAGCACGACCTCGACCTGGCTCACCGCGCGGCCGGCGAGCTGGGTATCCCGCACGGCGTCGTTGTGAGCAGGTCGTCCGGCGGTGACGGGATAATCGAGGACTACTGCTCGCACGAAGGCTTGAAGCTCCTGGGCAAGATTCCGTACTCCAGGAGCGTCGCGGTTTCGTGCTCGCGCGGCGAGATGCTCGCCGAGACCGACGCGGAATGGCGCGACCTGTTTCTCGGAATACTCGGGGAGGTGCGCAAAGAATGCCGGCTCAGCTTACGATCCTGAGCGGGAAAGGCGGCACGGGCAAAACAACGGTGTCCGCGTCGTTCTTCCTGCTCGCGCGGTCCGCGGTGGCGGCGGATTGTGACGTGGACGCGCCCAACCTGCACCTGCTGATGGAGCCGGTACTGTTGGAGCGCGAGCCGTTCCAGGCGGCGAACGTGGCCCGGATCGATCCTGACGTGTGCACCCGGTGCGGCCTGTGCGAGGAGTCCTGCCGGTTCGGGGCCATAAAGGACTTCACGGTGGACGAGATGGTGTGCGAGGGCTGCGGGGTCTGCGAGCTTGTCTGCCCGGAAGGCGCGGCCGCGTTGTTCCCGGAAGTAACCGGCGAAGTCTTCGTTTCCGAAACCAGGTTCGGCCCTCTCGCGCACGCGCTGCTGAACCCCGGCGGGGAAGCCACCGGCAAGCTTGTGACCCGGGTGAAGGAGATAGCCGCCCGCCTGGCCGCCGAGCGCGAGCGGGACCTCATCCTGGTGGACGGGTCCCCGGGCATAGGCTGCCCGGTAATAGCTTCCGTTGCGGGAACTGACTTGATACTCGCCGTAACGGAGCCGACCCTCAGCGGGCTGTGGGGGCTCGAGCGCATACACGGTGTGGCCAGGCACTTCGGTGTCGAGCTTGCCGTCTGCGTCAACAAGGGCGACATCAACCCCGAGATAACCGGCAGGATAGAGAGCTACTGCTCGGAATGGGGACTCGAGGTAGCCGGTATCGTGCCGTTCGACGAGGAGGTCAACAAGGCAACAATGAACGGCGAGGTCCTCGTGGAGAGCTACAGCGGTCCGGCTGCCGAAGCGGTCAGGTCGCTGTGGGAAGAGACCGCCGGCCTGCTGGCGGCGACGAAAACCAGGGCTTAGGAGGCGAGCCGAATGCCACTCAGGGATGGAACAGGACCGGAAGGCAAGGGACCCGGGACGGGACGAGGGACCGGGGCCGGAGGCGGCGGGCGGGGCCGCATGGGCGGGGACAAGCCCGGAAGCGGGCCCGGCGGCAACTGCGTATGCACCGGCTGCGGGACGACCGTGGCGCACACGCGGGGCGTCCCCTGCTTCTCCCGCAAGTGCCCCAATTGCGGAGCGCGCATGACCAAGCAGTGATCTCCTCCCCTCCCCGGAGGCGGCGGCCACGCTCCCGCCCGCGAGGCCGTGCGGGTGCGTGGCTTCTTTCAAGATGTTTTGCCTGTTCCTTGAGAACCACCCGTTCCTGCCTGAGGACGGCCGGGAGCGGGTTTCCGCGAGTTGACAGAGGACCTGCCCTTTCTTAGTATTACCATATCTTATTGACACATTATGGCTACTAATACTGGTGGCGGAAAGGGCGGGACATGGACGATTACCACGAGATGTGGGCAGGCCTCGGGATGAACCTCGAGGCGCACGACGGACTGCTTGAGGTGCTGCCGCCCCTCTTCCAGGAGACGATACTCTCCCAGAAGGGGCGCCCTTCCAGGATGGCGTACTTCGACAACGTCTTCGCCGAGGTTCACGGGATGCGGATCAAGGAGCTCGTGAACCACAGGAAGAACGGCGGCGTCGTCATCGGGACCTTCTGCACCTACGTACCGGACGAGATCATAGTGGCCGCCGGCGGTATCTCTGTAGGCTTGTGCGGTGGAGCGGACGTCGCGCTCGAGGAGGTGGCGAAGTTCCTGCCCCAGAACACCTGCCCGCTCATCAAGTCGGCCATGGGCTTCAAGATCGCGGGCGTCTGCCCCTACTACGAGTCGTGCGACCTGCTGGTCGGGGAAACGACCTGTGACGGCAAGAAAAAGTTCTACGAGATCCTCGGGGAGAAACAGGAAGTCCACGTAATGGAACTTCCCCAGATGAAGCGCGAGCGCGACAGGGAGTTCTGGCGCGCCGAAGTGAGAGCGCTTCTCGCGCGGCTCGAGGAACTGACCGGCAGGAAGGTGGAACAGAAAGCTCTTAATGACGCAATAAAGATAATCAACGGCAAGAGGCGCGCCCTTTTGCGCCTCGCGGAGCTGCGCAAGTGCGACCCGCCCGTCATCAGCGGCCTGGACTCTTTGCTGGTCAACCAGATAGCCTTCTACGACGACCCGCGCAGGCTCACCGTCAAGGTGAACGAGCTGTGCAAAGAGCTGGAAAAGCGCCGCGACTCGGGCAAGTTCGTCGGGGGGGCGCACCGGCCCAGGGTCCTCGTCTCCGGGTGCCCCATGGCGATACCGAACTGGAAGCTGCCCCAGGTGATCGAGACCTCCGGCGCGGTCGTGGCCATGGACGAGCTGTGCACCGGGATCAGGTACTTCCGCAACCTCGTGGACGAGGACGCCGGGAGCATGGAAGAGATGCTGGACTCGATCGCGGACCGCTACCTGGAGATCGACTGCGCCGTTTTCACGCCCAACGAAGAGCGCACCGCCCACGTACTGGAGCTCGCGCGCGACTACGACATCGACGCGGTCATTTACTACTCCCTGCAGTTCTGTGACCCATACGCGGTGGAGTCCTACAAGGTGGACAGGGCGCTGGAGGAAGCCGGCTTCCCCTCGCTGTACCTCGAAACCGACTACAGCCCGGGCGACGCCGGGCAGCTCAAGACCCGCGTCGAGGCCCTCCTGGAGATGGCCGGGTCGAAGGCCTGAGGTAAATCCCGGCGAACCGCCTCACCCCGACCGCTGACAGAGGCGGCCCGGTCACTTCCGGCTCGGCATCGTCGAGGGATTGCGTGGAGCGCGGTTCATGGAGAATGATAATGAACAGCGCTGTTGCCGGGAGACAGGGGATGTGAGGAGTTGAGCGACACTGAACCCGTCAAGCTCACGGGTTACACGACGGGCGCGGGGTGAGCTTCAAAAATAGGTCCGGGTGACCTGGATAGAATACTGTCCGAGCTGCCGCGGGAGGACGCGCCTGAGGTCCTCTCCTCCATCGAGTACGGGGAGGACGCGGGTGTTTATCTGATCGCCGAAGACCTGGCCCTGGTCCAGACGGTCGATTTCTTTCCGCCTATAGTGGACGACCCCTACGTGTTCGGCCAGATCGCGGCCGCGAACGCTTTGAGCGACGTGTACGCCATGGGCGCGAGGCCGCTAACCGCCATGAACCTGGTGGGGTTCCCGTGCGCGCTGGGGCTGGACGTGCTCAAGCTGATACTGCTGGGTGGTATCGAAAAAGTGCACGAAGCGGGGGCGGCGGTTGTCGGGGGCCACACGATTGAGGACCGCGAGCCCAAGTACGGCCTGGCGGTAACCGGGATTGTGAAGCCTTCCGAGATGACGCTGGTGGGCGGCGCGAGGGCCGGCGACGCGCTCATACTGACCAAGCCCGTTGGCACCGGGATCCTCGCCACCGCGCTCAAGGGAGGGCTGATCGACGAGGGCGGGATGGCCGCCGCGATCGAGTCCATGCGCACGCTCAACAGGGAAGCGGCCGAAGTACTGAAGGGCTATGACGTGAGCGCGTGCACCGATGTGACGGGTTTCGGGCTCTTGGGTCATCTGTTCGACATGTACCGGGCCGGTAACGCGGGCTTCGAGATCAACTCGGGCGCCGTGCCGCTGTTCGAGGGGACCATGGAGATGGCGTCCATGGGAATGATGCCGGCGGGCCTGTATCGCAACAGGGACTTCGTCGGCGGAGCGGCCCGCAGGGGCGAGGGCGTGGACCCCGACGTCTTCGACGTGCTCTTCGACCCGCAGACCTCTGGCGGACTGCTTGCCACGGTCGGCGCGGGCGAGGCGGTAAGGCTTGTCGAGGAGCTCCACGCCCGGGGATGCGCGGACGCCCGCCGGATCGGCAGGGCCGTCGAGGACAGGGGAAACGGGATAACCGTCGTGTGAAGTAGCCTGGCGAAACCAACCGAGGAACAGCGATTAAAGGAGAGGAACGGGAATGGACTTCGATATAGACGCCAGGGGTCTCACCTGCCCCAGGCCCGTCATCAAGACCAAGGAAGCGCTCGGGGAGCGTGAGGGTCCCTTCACGATACTGGTCGACAACCAGGCGGCCCGCGATAACGTGTCTCGCTTCGCCCGTAGCTCGGGGTGCGAGGTGGAGGTCTCCGCCCACCCGGACGGTTTCCTGGTGCGCGTACTCCCGGGAGAGAAGGCCGCCGAAGCCGCGGAGAAGGCGCCGGTCGTTTGCGACGTGACTCCCGCCAGGAAAGTCCTCTTCATCGGTTCGGACGAGATCGGAAGGGGCGACCGGGAGCTGGGGACGGCTCTCGCGAAGGCTTTCCTGTACGCCTGCACGGAAAACGAGGACCGGGCCTCCTGCGTCATATTCATGAACTCCGGCGTCCGGCTGGTGACGGAGAACGACCAGGCTGTCGAGCACGTCCGAAAGCTGGAGAACGAAGGAGCGGAGATCGTCGTTTGCGGCACGTGCCTTGATTTCTACGGCCTCAAGGAGAAGCTGCGCGTGGGGCGCGTGAGCAACATGTACGAGATACAAAGCATAATGATGTCCGCGGACCGCCTGATCGTTACCTGATCGGCCTCCTGCGCGTCGCCGCGCTCCAGGTGATCTCTGCCCGGGCCCTGTACCCTGGCGCCGCTCGCGGGGTTCACCCGGCCGCCGCGTGAGTCATGCCCCGCGCTCGCCTGACCGCCGCCTGGATAACCTGTACCGGCCTGCCACGTTCGCCTGACCGCCGCCTGGATCGTCAATCCGGGCCTCCAGGCCGTAATTCCGCTGGATCCTATCAAGAACCTTTACTGTTAATATTGACATATTGTTTATATTAATTTATCATAACTAATGTTTTCCAGGAAAGGAGTATTCGGTGTTCGAGCGCTTCGCCACAGACAGGACCTTTTGCCACACTTCGCACAGGGTGCCTGGCACCTATTGCCACCCGCAGAGAGTGCCTGGCACCTTTTGTGGGACCGCCTGCGACGGTGTCATATACCATCACCACGAGGAACCGTCCGGCAGGCGGCACCCGCGCCCCCACCGCCACGAGCGGTTCTTCGACCGCTCGGAGGCTTTCGGCCGCGACATGGACGCCGCCCCCAGGCGGTTCCTGGTACCCAGCCTGCTTCTCCTCCTGGCCGAGAAGCCCGCTCACGGGTACGCGCTCCTTAACAACCTGGTGGACATGGGGGTGGTCTCCGCGGAGACACCTATCGCGATCGTCTACAGGACTCTCAGGCACATGGAGGCCGAGGGGCTGGCTATCTCCGATCAGGTGGAAGCGGAAGGAAAGGGCCCGGCCCGGAAGGTGTACAGGCTCACCGAGGCCGGGGTCGAGGCCCTGGAACTGTGGTCGAAGAAGCTCGACTCCATGGGTTCCATAATCGCCCGGTTTCAGAAGCGGTACGGTTCCCTGGACCTCGAGCCCGGCGGCGGCGCGCCGGACGGGTAGGCGCCCCGGCCCCGGCGGCGGCGCGGTATAAACGAGAGGAAGATGCTTCATGACCGCAACAGGATGGATCCAGAGAGTTTACTGCGACCTGGGGTACCGCTTCGGGTTCGCCGAGTGGGACATCCGCGAACCCCAGCCGGACCTTGTCGCCCTCGCTGAAGAAGGCGGCATTCCGGGTGAATCCGTGCTGGACGTGGGGTGCGGAGCGGGCGAGAACTCGATATACCTCGCGCTGCGCGGGCACCGGGTCACCGGCATCGACAGTTCCGCCGCCGGGATCAGGACCGCCAGGCGCAGGGCGAAGGACGCGGGCGCCCGCGTGGATTTCCTCGCCGGAGACGCGCTGGAGATGGGCGCGATGGCAACTCGCCGGAACGAGATGGCCGAGCGCTTCGACTGCGCGCTCGACTTCGGGCTCCTGCACATGCTCGGTGGCGGGGACGTGGAGACCTACGTGGAGAACCTCGCCTCGGTGCTCAAGCCCGGTGGGAGTGTCTTGATCCTGTGCATGAGCGAAGACGCGCCCCCCGAAACCATGGGGCCGAGGCGGATGACCCAGGGCGACATCGCCGATGCTTTTGCCCACGGTTGGAGCGTGGAGTGGATCCGATCGGCAGGCTACCACTCGAGGCGAGGCTCCTCATCGGCCTGGCTCGCCATGGTCCGGCTCGACGACTCGAGACCTGCCCGCGCGGTCGGTGTCCTATGACGTCAAGGTCCCACCGGGACGCGCACGATCCGCAACGGGCAATCCGTCCACGCTCGGCTAGAACCCTATGACGTCGTGGCCGCCGGTCCAGACTCCGTTGTAGTTGAAGTACATGGGCCTCTCCGCGACTACTCCCCCCTCCGCCGTCACCCGGGTCGATACGTCGTGGCCCCTGCCGACCACGTCCGCCACCTTCAGCGTGGCCCTGCTGCCCGCGCCGACGTCGATGGAGTGCTGCACCACCTGCCCCGTCTCGAGCATGAAATTGAACGTCACCTCTACGGGCTCTTCGCCGGGGTTGGCGACGCAGATGTACTCGTCGAAGTTGTCGCGGGTGCAGCCCTCGGCGAAGGACCAGCTCTGCTTGGGCTCGATTGCCCCGACGACGTCATGGCCGCCGGTCCATCCGTAACCGGCTTCGCCTTCCTTGTAGTCGAAGTACATGGGGCGCTCGGCCACCACCGGCTGGTCGCTCTCCAGCACGATCGAGGAGTCTACACCGCCGCCGAGGACGCTGCTCGCGTCCAGAGTCCACCGTGAATTGGCTCCAACCGTGAACTTCTTCTCGACCTTCGTGCCGTCGGTCTTCATGAACGTGACGGTGAGGCCGGCGTCCGCGTTGTTGGCGTTCTGGACCGCCAGCCATTCCTCGAACCCCCTGCCGGTGCTGCCCTCGGCGAAGTACCATCTCGCGCGGGGCGTGTCGGTTCCCATTACGTCGTGGCCACCCGTCCATTTTCCGTGGTAGTTGAAGTACATGGGGCGCTCGGCCACGATCCCGTCGTCGCTGTGGACGTACAGGGATATGTCCTGGTTGGGCCCGACGTCTCCGTTCGCGAACACGGAGATACGTGACTGCGCGTCTATCGGGTACGTCTTCTGCTGTGTGTAAGCCCCAGCCGAGATATAGTCGACCTTCACGGTCACCGGGTAGTCGTTGGGGTTCTGGATACATATCCATTCCTCGAACCCGTCCCTGGTCGTGCCTTCGGCGAAGTACCAGTCACCTCGCGGGGCCCTGGCGCCGGTAGCGCAGTGACCGCCCGTCCACGAGAAGCCCGGTTGCCCGGACTTGTAGTCGAAATACAGCGACCTCTCCGCGTAGAACTCCGCGTTCGCCTGCAGCTTCACCGAGACGTCCCGGCCGGGGCCCACCTCCTGGTTGACGTGGACGGAAGCCCGCGAGGTCGGCTTCAGGACATACTCCTTGCGCACCGGCTCCTGGCCGAAAAGCATGTAAGTGGCCTCCACGGTGAGGTCTTTCGCGCCGGGGTTCTGAATGCACAACCATTCATCGAAGCCCTCGCGCGTGCAACCCTCGGCGAAGTACATGGACCTGCTGGACGAAGAGCCCAGGAGACTGTAGACAGTGCCCTGGGTCCCAACGATCCAGGCGTGATTGGCGTCAATCGAACAGATGTCGAAGAACATCACCAGGGCACTCTGAATCCCGTTCGAGAACGGTTGCCAGGTACTCCCGTTCCACACCTGAACCGCGCCGGCATCTCCCTCGTTTCCCCCGCCGGCGCCGTAAGCGAGGTCGGGCTTCACGTAAGTAATGCACCTGAGCGAGTTGCCCCAGCCCGCGCTTGCCGTCTTCCTCCACTTCGTCCCGTTCCAGAAGAAGATGACCGATGCGTCTCCGGCTATCAACACATGGTTGGGATCGCATCCCGACACCGTGTAGATGTCGAAGCCGGTCGGGCTGGGCCTGTTGCTCCAGGCCGTGCCGTTATAGAAGAGGAGGGTTCCGTTCTGGCCCGTGGCCCAGACGTGCGTGCTGTCGATCGCGTGGACACAGAGCAGTTCACTGGTTGTGGGGCTCGCCTGCTGCACCCACTTCGTGCCGTTGTAGAACGCTATCTTGCCGCCGCCGCCGACCGCCCAGACGTGGTTGCGGTCCAGCGCGTGGACGGACTGCAGCATGTAAGCGGAAAAACTAAGCTCCTGCTTCTTCCAGGTGTTGCCGTCGTAGAACAGGACGACGTCCTCGCCGGTGTCGCCGACGGCCCAGACGTGAGTGGCGTCCGCGGCGCTGATGTCGTAGATGCCGGATGTTTGACCGCTCTGCTCGCGGTACCACTGCTCGCCATCGGAGAACAGGATGGTCCCGCCGTCGCCCACCGCCCAGATGTGCGTGCGGTCGGCGGCCGTTACTCCCCTCAGTTGGGCATTGGTGGTGCTGTCCTGCCGGGCCCACGACTGGGCTTCGGAAGCCGCCGCGGGCAAGGCCGCGACCGGCAACAGGAGCAGCAGGACCGCACCTGCAAGGAAAGCGCCCAGGATTCTCTTCGCCGCGTCTAACATGTCAGAAGCACCACCTTTCCCGGCCGGAGCCGTTCGGACGCGCGACGTGCCGACATGAATCATTCCGGTCTTACCGCCGCCATCACCATCGGCGCGCAAGGCCGCTGTTCCGTAGGGCGGATAATAGGTGCTTCGAGTTCACCCCGCTTGCCGCGTTCGACAATGCTTCCGCCCGGCGCACCGGGAAGCCGCGCTCCCGGTTCACTTCTTCAGGGCATTGCTCGTCGTTCGGTTTGACCTCCGCATTATACCGCTTCGCAGCGGTGCGCGGGGCGGCCGGCCCCAGTGGTGGCCGGCTTCGCGGCGCCGCTGACACTGGCGCCTGTCCCAAACGAGGGTGTCAAGTTATGGTTATAGGTGCCGAATAGATGCATAGAGGTGGCTCGATGATGAGGCGTATCGTTCCAGTACTGACGATCGTCCTGCTGGTGTCCGCCACGGCACTCGCGGCAAGCTCCTTGCGGCCCGCTCGCGCGGCTAGCACCTACTATGTCTCCACCACGGGCAACAATTCCAATGCCGGCACGACTGCCGCCCCCTGGCGCACGCCGGGGTACGGCTCAAAGCAGCTCAAACCCGGTGACACGATGGTCATCCGGGGCGGGCGTTACGTCCTGGGCACCTTCTGGGACGACATGATCACCCCTCCCAAGGGTGGCACCGCCGCCGCCCCGGTCGTCATCAAGGGCGAAGACGGCAACAGGCCCGTGCTGGCCGGCCGCGACGACCTCTATAGCGCGGCGGACATCAGCGGTTGCAGCTTCCTGACGCTCGAGAACCTGGAGATCACCAGTGACGGGGGACGGGAGTTCAGGGTTGGCATCGCGGGGTCTGATAGCCCGATCGATCACGTGACGCTGAAGGACCTGTACATCCATCATATCGACGAAGGAGCGATGGACTTCGCCGATCCCCGCTACCTGACGGTGCAGAGCTGCGTCATGAGCTACTGCGGCTTCGGGGGCATGGGCGGCCCCGCGGGTTCCGGCGGCGGCTGGAGGAACGTGGTTGTGGACGGATGCACGATGTCCTACGGAGGGCACTACTACCGGGGAGGACCGGGCCCGAGCCCCTATGACAGGCCTGACGGGTTCGGGATAGAGTCGTCGAACGGTCCCATCGAGATCAGGAACACGACGGTGGAGCATAACCGGGGAGACGGCCTCGACAGCAAGGCGGCCAACACGTACATCCACGAGTGCGTCGTCG
>CAZAIS010000033.1:0-11688 GCA_964485255.1 uncultured Acidimicrobiales bacterium
GTGTCGGGAGCCGCAAGGGATAAGGTCCTGCGCGGAGACGTGCTCGCCGAGCCCGGTTACCTGCGGCCGACGTTCATGGTGGACGCCCGCTTCCGCGTACTGCGTGACTGGACGAAGCCGGTGAAGAGGGGCGCCCGGATAAGGTTTCACCACGGGACCCGCGAGGTGCTCGGCCGCATGTACCCGCTCCAGGGCGCGCAGGCGGCCCCCGGCGATTCGATGCCCGCGCAGATCAGGCTGGAGGAGAGGGTCGTGGTGGCGCCCGGCGACCGCTTCGTGATAAGGAGCTATTCACCGGTAACCACGATCGGCGGCGGGACCGTCGTCGACACTCATCCCTCGAAGCACAGGCTTCACGACCCCGTGGCCGTAAGGCAGTTCGGGGTGCTGGAGTCCGGCGACGGCGAAGCGCGGGTCGAGGTCTTTCTCGAGCGGGCGCCCGGTCCCGTTACCGAAGCTTCGCTGGTCCTCTCCTCGGGGCTTCCGCCAAGCCTGGTACGCGCGGGCCTCGAGGGCCTCGTGAGCTCCGAGCGCGCCGCCGCCCTCGGGGAAGGAAGCGCTAGGCTTTATCTCTCGTCGGCGCTCTACGAGCGCGCCGGGGAGCGCGTCTCCTCGTCACTGCGCGATTTTCACGCGGCGAAGCCGCTGGCGGAGGGGCTCGCCAAGGAAACACTCAAGAACAGGGCGCTCTCCTCCTGGGACGGCCGGGCCGCCGACGCCTTCCTTGACGCCCTGGTGCGACAGGGGGCCATAGAGCCGGCCGGGACCCTCGTCAGGCTGCCGGGCGCCGGCGCCGCCGTGACTTCAGAGCAGGAGGCACTTCTGCGCGGCATCCTCGAGAAGATATCCGGTGGCGCCGCGTCGCCGCCCACGCTCAGCGAGCTGGCCGCCGAAACCGGGCAATCGAAGCAGTCCGTGGCCGAGCTGCTGGCGCTGGCGGAGAAAGACGGGCGCCTGGTGAGGGTATCGGCGGAGCTCTTCTTCTCACCGGAGGCGATCGCGGGCGTAGAGGAGCGGCTTCGCGAGGTGATAACGCCGGAAGGGATCACCGTGAGCGACTTTCGAAAGCTGATAGGCACGAGCCGCAAATACGCCCTGCCCCTGCTGGAGTATTTCGACCGCACGCGGGTGACCGCGCGGGTGGGTGACGTCCGCAAGCTCAGATAACGATGTATCATATTGACGCGGATAACGCGGAGGTGGATCCGTCCTGGTGGGCGGCGCGGTCTTCAAAACCGTTGTGGCGTCTTAACCGGCGCCGGGTAAGTTCGATTCTTACGCACCTCCGCCATATGACAGGGGCGGCGCTTGGGCCTTGACATATCTCTGCTTGAAACGTTTATGCTCGTCGCCGACCTCGGCTCTTTCAGTGGGGCCGCACGGCGCCTGGGGCTGACCCAGCCCGCCGTCTCGTTTCACGTGAAGGCGCTGGAGAAAGAGCTCGGGGCTTCGCTCATCGACCGCTCGCACGGCAGGGTGCTCCTCACTCCGGCCGGGCGAACGGCCTACGAGCACGCCAGGAGTATACTGGCGGACCGGGACAAGCTGATCGCCGCCATACCGCGCGCGACCGGTGAGGTATCAGGCGTTTTGCGCGTGGGGGCCTGCACCGTTCCGGGCGAGTTCCTGCTGCCTCCCGTGTTGGCCGCGTTCAAGAAACGGTACCCGGACGTCACGGTCCGCATGGTAATAGGCGACTCGACGCAGGTGGCCGGGATGGTACGCGACGATCGCGCCGAGCTCGGCTTCATCGGCTGCGGGCCTCCCGGCGACCTGGAGCACTTGAGGTTCGCCGAAGACAGGCTGATCGCCGTAATGCCCGTCCACCACCCACTGGCCGGCATTGGAAAGCTGACGCTCGAGGACCTTGCTCGCGAGGACTGGGTAATCCGATCCGAGTCGAGCGGCACGCGCAGGAGGGTCGGGGGCGCCTTCGAGGAGGCCGGGATACCCGAGAGCGACCTGACCGTCGTCGCGGAGATGGGCTCCACGAACGCGGTGCTGTCGGCTGTCGCCTCCGGAATGGGCGTGGCGCTCATAAGCGACAGGGCCGCGGAGGAGCCTTCTCGCCGGGGCCTCGTCTCCGTGGCGGAAATCACCAGTGCCGACCTGGTGCGGGAGTTCCACGCCGTCTTCGCCGGCGACCGTCCGCTGTCCCGCGCGGCCGAGGAGTTCCTCGAGGCGGCCTGCGGCCATGAGTGAGAAAGGCCCGGCGCGCCCTATCATCGTCCTGGTCAGTTCGTCGTCCAAGAAGGCCGGCAAGAGCAAGACGGCTTCTTACCTCGTGAGCGAGCTCGGTGCCGGCTACGGGTTGAAGGTGAGTGCCGGCGATCACGCGCCCTCGGCCCTCGTCACCGATCCCGCCATCATCTCCCGGCCTGGTACCGACACCGCATCCCTGCTGGCGGCCGGGGCGAAGGTGGTCCTCTGGGTCGACGCCTCGGGGAAGGAGCGCGCGAAAGCCCTGGAGCGCGCCCTGGCGATCATCCCGCCGGGCGGCCTGCTGGTAATAGAGGGCAACTGCGCTCTAGAGAACGTGCGCCCGGACTTCGCAGTGTTCCTGATGACCGTTCTCCCCAACTGCTTCAAGCCCTCGGCCGCCGCCGCGATCCGCGCGGCCGACCTGGTGATCATCGACAAGCGCTGGTCCCTGGCCTGCGAGGACGAAGGGGTTCTGCGCGAGGAAGCGCGCCGCATGGCGCGTCTCGCCGAGGTGGTGGTCTGTCGCGACGAGGATGAGTTCACCCGGGCAATGGAGCGCGCCGCGCGTCTGGCGCGGAGCAGGCTGGACAGCCTTCGCCGATGAAGTCACCGCGTCATGCGTGATTCGCGGTGGCGCGCCTCGCGTGGCGCCGTTTCGATAGCCTGTACCGAAAAGAGACGGGGCCCCGGATGGAGCCCCGCCGTTTTCTCCGTCAACCGGCAGCCGTCACTTGGTGGTATCGCCTGACGGTACTGGTTTTACCTCGCCGAACTTCTTCCTTATTACCAGCCTGTCCAGGAGCGGCGCGGCAAGGTTGCCGATTAGGATCGAGTACGCGACCGCCCCGGTGGGCGCCGCGTAGACCCTGATGAGGACGATCAGTAACCCAATCAGCACCCCGTAAAGGATCTGGGCCAGCCGGTTATGCGGGCTGGTGACCCTGTCGGTGGCCATGAAGAAGGACCCCAGCATGACCCCTCCGACGAGGATCATGTAGAGGGGGTTCTTTCCCAGGATGGCGCTGAAGACAAAGACGGTCACGATTATAGCCGTGGGTATGTGCCAGGTAATGTGTCCCTTGTACATCAGGTATGCGGCGCCTATCAGGATGGCGATTACCGATACCTCGCCCATAGCGCCTCCGGCGTGCCCCAGGAACAGCTCCCAGTAGCCGGGCCTTATCCCGTTTAGCGCTCCGGCCTTGATGAAGGTCAACGGAGTCGCCGAGGTCACGCCGTCCAGGCTCCCCAGCGAATACGTGGCGCCCGCCAGGGCCCAGAACCTCGATATCAGCAGAAGCGACACGAAGCCGAGCAGGGCCGGGTTGAACATGTTGTACCCCAGCCCGCCCATGAGCTCCTTGACTATCGCCACGGCGATGATCGTACCGATCATCGCGTACCAGAACGGCACCGATGGCGGCAGCAGCAACGCCACCAGGGCGCCCGTCACTATCGCGCTGAAATCACCTATGGTGGGCTTGCGCTTCATGATCTTGCGCATTATATACTCGGAGCCGATCGCGGCGACGATGCACGCGGCCAGGTTTACTATCGCGTACAGCCGGAAGAACCCGATGGCCACCGCGACTACCGGAATGAGGGCGATCGCGACGTCCCTCATGGCCGTGGAGACCTGTTCGGGCGTCTTGATGTGCGGCGATGTCGTGGTTATGAATGAGTTATCCGCCATGCCAATCCCGCCCCCTTTCTATTTCTTTGCCGCGGCGGCAAGTTCCGCCTTGGATTTCCTTACATAGGCCACGTGAGGGATGCGCGCCGGGCAAACGTAGGAGCAGCAGCCGCACTCGAAGCAGTCCCTGGCCCCGTACCTGTCGGCCTGGTCCCACTGGCCGCGCTTGGCGTACTTGACTATGAAGTTGGGCATCAGGAACATCGGGCAGACGTCGAGGCACTTGTCGCACCCCACGCAGGCCTGCTCGGCGATTTGGTCCACGGCCTCCTCGGTCAGGACCAGGATGCCGCTGGTGCCCTTTATGCAGGAGGCGGTGAGGTCCTTCTGGGCCCAGCCCGTCATCGGGCCCCCCATGATGACCTTGCCGGGCTTGCCTACGATCCCGCCGCACTGCTCGATAACGTGTCCTATCGGGGTCCCGACCTTGACCATCACGTTTCTCGGGTTCTTGATCCCGGGGCCGGTGACGGTGACGACCCTCTCTATCACCGGCTTGCCCGAGGCCGCCGCGTCGTAGAGCGCTACGGCGGTCTGGACGTTCTGGACCAGCACGCCGACCTCGCTGGGCAGCTTGCCCGGCGGTACCCTGCGGCCGGTGACAGCGTCGATGAGCATCTTCTCGGCGCCCTCGGGGTACTTGACCTCCAGGACCTCCACCTCGATGCTGGGCTCGCCCTGCACCTTCGCGGTCATCGACTCGACCGCGTCCATCTTGTTGGCCTCTATCCCGACGTAGCCCTTCTGAGCGCCCACGGCCTTCATCATGAGCTTGAGCCCGGCGACCAGGTCGTCGGGCCTCTCCAGCATCAGGCGGTGGTCGCAGGTCAGGAACGGCTCGCACTCGCAGGCATTGATGATTACAAGGTCGATGGGCTTGTCCTTGGGCGGTGATAGCTTTACGTAGCTCGGGAACGCCGCCCCTCCCAGGCCGACCAGGCCGGCCTCCTTGGCGATGTCCACTATCTCCTTGGGCTCGAGGCCGGAAACGTCGCGCTTCTCGGTGAACTTCCTCGGCTGGTTGGGGTCCACTTCTATGACCACCATGTTAACGGTCGCGCCGGTGAAGTTCTTGCGCTCCTCGATCCCCTTCACGGTGCCGGAGACGCTCGAGTGCACGGGGGCAGAGATGAAGGCCTCGCTCGCGCCTATCTTCTGGCCCGCCTCGACCTTGTCCCCGACGTTGACGATCGGTGAGTTCGGGGCTCCCACGTGCTGCTGCAGCGGGATCACCACTTCAGAAGGGAGGGAGATTTCTTCGGTCGCCTTGCCGGCGGTGGCCTCCTTCTGGTATGGGGGGTGTATTCCGCCCCGGAATGTCTTGAGTTCCACTTATTCCCTCCTCTCCTATTTCTCCAGCTTGTATTTCTCTTCGAGCCCGCGGTTGCGTGCGTTGATGATGCCGTTGACGACCAGCGCCGCGACCAGCCCGATGGCGGCAAGGCCGCCGTAGGGCTTGGCCAGCACCTTCCAGACCTCCACGGACGCCGGGACCTTGGGCTCCGAGGGCAGCCCGTAGTCCTCGGGCTTGGACGTCAGCACGTAGATGTAGTGCAGGCCTTCAAGCTGGTTCTTGCCGTAGACCCTGGCCTCGGGCACACCCGAGAGCTTCAGCGCCGCCACCCTGGCCTCCGCCTCAAGCAGCAGCTCCGCCCTGTCCCCGAACTTCAGCGTACCCGGCGCGCAGGCCTTCACGCAGGCCGGGATGTCGTAGCCCGGCTTCGCGTTGGACACCCTGTCCACGCAGAGCGTGCAGCGCCATACCCCGCGCTTCTTCTGGCTGTAGCCCGGCACGTCGAACGGGCAGGCCACCCTGCAGTAGTTGCAGCCGATGCACTTCTTGGGGTCGGTCACGACCCTCTTGAGCTTCGAGCCGTCCTTCAGTGTGACCTCCTGGTAGGTGGTCGCGTTCGAGGGGCAGACCTTGACGCAGGCCGCGTCGTTGCAGTGCATGCACTGGTGCTTGGTGAACAGCCACGTCATCTTGCCGTCTTTGTAGTGCTCGTTGAACAGGATGCGCATCCATGTGTTCGAGCTCAGGGTGGGGGGGTTCTCGTAGGAACCCCGGTTGACCGTCTTGTCGGCGGAGTTCTCGTTCCATTGCTTGCAGGCGACCTGGCAGGCGCGGCCAGCTGTACATTTCGTCGTATAGACCAGTATTGCTTTCTCTTTAGCCATGCCACCTCACCTCCTAAGCTTTCACGATGTCGACCAGGAACGCCTTGGACTCCGGGATCGCGGTATTGGCGTCTCCCACGTGCGGGGTGAGCACGTTGGCGGCGTAGCTTATATTCTTCGGACCGCCGGTGCAGAGACCCTTGTACCCGTAGTGGTAGGGCATGTTCACGATGTCCACGTTCTTGCCGTTCACCTTCAAGACCTGCATGCGCTCAGTGACCAGGGCTACCGCCTCGGTCTCGCCGCGTATGCTCTTTATCTTGACCCAGTCCCCGTTCTTTATTCCCTTGCGCTTCGCCAGGTCGACCGACATCTCCACGAACATGTTGGGCTGCATCTCCACCAGCCACGGCTGGTTTCGGGTCATGGTGCCCGACTGGAAATGCTCGGTCACCCGTGACGTGCCCGCGATTATCGGGTAATCGGGGTCGCCGACCTTCGCCAGCTTGTCCATGTCGGACTCGCTGAAGATCTTGGCCATCGGGTTGTTCTGGGAGCCGTTCATCTGGTTCTTGAACGGCGTCTCTATCGGCTCGTAATGCTCGGGGAACGGGCCGTCCACCAGGGTCTTGAGACCGTGCAACTGCCCCATTCCGAAGTTGAGCATTATGTACGGGTTGGCGGCGGAGACGTTCGGCGGCACCGGCGGGTTGCCCGGCAGCGCCGAGTCTGTCGCCTTGAAGTCCGGAACGTCCACCGTTACCCACTTCGCGCCGTTCCACTGGGCGATGTTCTTGGCCGGGTTCCACGGCTGTCCGGCCGGGTCCGCCGAGCACCGGTTGTACAGTATGCGGCGGTTGACCGGCCAGCACCAGCACCAGTTCGGGTAGATTGCCACGTTGCCCTTGTCCTCGTTGTTGTGCCTCTTGGACAGGTTGCCCTTTGTCTTGGCGAAGCCGGCCTTCGCCGCGGCCGCCTTGACCGGATCGGGGTCGGTCATCCCGGGGTAATCAGCCTCCTCGGGGTAGACGCCGCTGAAGATCCAGTTGCCGCACGCAGTCGAGCCGTCGTCCTTGAGGACGGTGAAGTTCTTGAGGCGCTTCTTGGTGGCCCAGTCGTAACCGTTCATCTCGGCAAGGACTTCCTCGAGGTCGATGTCCTCGGCGTAAGGCCAGTGCAGGTTGACTACGGCCTCGCGGTTCGGCGCCTTTTCGTCGGCCTTATAGAGCTCCTTGAGCTTCTTTAGCAGCAGGCCGAAGATGTCCACGTCCTTCTTCGATTCACCCTTGGGGGACCCGGACTGGTAGAACCACTGGACCACCCGGCCGGTGTTGGCGAACGTTCCCTCGTACTCCCCGTTGGCCGCCGCGGGCAGCAGGAACACCTCTGTCTTGATCTTCGAGGGTTCCGCGCCCGGGCGCTGCCAGAAGTTGGGCGTCTCGTGGTCGAAGATCTCCTGGACCACCATCCAGTCGAGTTTCTCCATCGCCTTGGTCTCCATGTCGGCGTTGGGTCCGCCCACCGCCGGGTTCTGGCCCACCACGTAGAGGCCCTTGATGCTGCCCGCGTACATCGCCTCGAACAGGGCCATGTGCGAGTAGTTGACGCCTTCCTTCAGCCTCGGGAACCACTTGTAGCCGAACTCGTTCTCCTTCGCGGCGCTTTCGCCGTACATCGCCCTGAAGAAGCTGGTGGTAAACTTCGGGGTGTTGCTCCAGTAGGCGGAGCCCACGGCTTTCACGCGGGCCGCGTTGTAGGCGGCGAGTGTCGGGTTCTTGCTGCTTACCGGCATCGGGTTGTAGCCGGGGAAGATGTGGTAGAGCAGGGCCTGGTCGGTCGAGCCCTGGACGTTAGCGCATCCCCTGAGAGCGTCGACGCCGCCGCCCGGAATCCCCATGTTGCCAAGTATCAACTGCAGCACCGCGAAAGCGCGGATGTTCTGGGTCCCGTAGGTGTGCTGGGTCAGGCCCATCGCGTAAAGGAGGACTCCACTCTTGCCCTTCTGGTAGGTCGAGCAGTAGGTCCTGGCGACTTCCTCGAACCGCTCCCTCGATATCCCGCAGATCTGCTCGACTTTCTCTACCGTGTAGCGGCTGTAGTGCTTGATGAGCTGCTGCCAGACAGATTGAGGGTTTTGAAGCGTCGGGTCCTTGAGGGGCTTGCCGTCTGGGCCGAGCTGGACTCCCCATGTGGCGGTATCGTAGCTCTTCTTCTTCTTGCCGGTCTTGGGGTCCTCGGTCTCCTTGAAGCCGGAGTAAACACCCTGCTCCACGTCGAACTGGAATCCCGGGTCCACCAGGAACGACGCGTTGGTGTAAGTCTTGACGTAATCCCAGTTGACCATGTCGTTGTCGATGGCGTACTTGATGAGCCCGCCGAAAAAGACTATGTCGGTGCCGGGCCTGGTATGGGCGAAGATGTTGGCCTTGGAGGCCGTCCGGGTGAATCTGGGATCCACCACTATGAGCTTGGCCGGGTTCTCCGGCCTGTTCATGGCCTGCTCGATCCAGCGGAAGGTTATGGGATGGTTCTCGGCGCAGTTCGACCCGCACACCATGAAGCAGTCGCTCATCTTGAGGTCCTGCACCTGGTTGGTCATCGCTCCACGACCGAACGTTGCCGCCAGACTGGCGACAGTGGAGCTGTGTCACAACCGGGCGTGGTGGTCTATGTACACCACGCCGAGAGAGCGCATGAACTTCTGCATGAGGTACGCGCCCTCGTTGGAGAGCTCCGCGCTGCCGATGCTGCCGATGGCCTCGGTGCGGTTCGCGGAAACCTTCTGCCCGGTGGGCTTGCCGTCTGACCCCAGGACCTCGTCCTCGGCGATCCAGGCGGCGTCCCGGGTCTCCTTGATCTTCTTGGCGATTCTATCGATCGCGTCTTTCCAGGAAATCTCCTGCCACTTCGAGGAGTTAGGCGCCCTGTACATCGGCTTGGTGACCCTCTCGGGGTTCACCTTGCCGTCGATGTATGACTTCTGGATGAGCGCGGACCCCTTGCTGCAGAGCGTCCCGAAGTTGATCGCGCAATCCGGGTTGCCTTCGACGTTGACCAGCTCGAGGTGGCCGTGCTCCGCTTTGCTCGCGGAGATCGTGCCGCAGCCGACCGCGCAGTAGGAGCATACTCCGACCGTCTCCCTGGCGTTGACGATTCGTAGCGGTTCGGCCGCCGCGCGCGTTGGTAACTTGATACCGAGATTCACCAAAGCCACGGCACTGACTCCGGTGCCGGACAGCTTCAGAAAATCTCTACGCGAAAGTTCCATGTCCCCCCTCACTTTCTTCGGTTTTCCTGACACTGCTGAAATACTACGTTTCGTGTGACTTCTCGACCCTATCGATCAAGAAAGCAGAACCACCTCCCACAGCCGCTCCGGGTCGGTCTCACGTTTCCAAACATGCTACGCACCCACCCGCGGGGCTCGCCCGCCTGCCGGTCTCAGGCCCTGCTCCCGGGCCGCCCTGTCCAGGTCCGCGCTGATAATATTCTCCAGCGGCAACAGCGCTTCTTCCTCGCTGTTTCGCAGATCGACCGTTTTGATGTACTTGCGACACACTTTACAATAATTGACCCTGCGAGACGAGTCCTCCTCCAGGTACAGGTACTCCAGCGATCCCTGCGACTCGTTGCACACGGCGCAGGAAGCGCGCTGGATGTTCCAGCCCGTGTGGCAGAGCGAACATTCTATGACCCAGAGGCCGTCCCCCCGGCGGTACATGCCCATCAGCGGCGCCCCTCCGCAGATCGGACAGAACGCCTTCTGCCATAAAGACTGCTCCAGGCCGTCCGTCAGCATGCTACCACAAGCACGGTAAAATGGCACAAGCCCTTCCCAGAGAATACCGGCTACGAGGTTCTTTCCGCTTTCACCAAGCCCTTCCTCGGTGTCGAAGCCGGTATCCTCGCCCGCCAGGACGGAATCGCGGGTAGATGGCAACCCGTCCTCGGATAGCCCCTCCCACTCGAGCAGCTCCCCGGAGAAATCCAGGCCGCTCGGGCTGTTGCGGGCGATACCCTCACATATCTTTTCGATGAGGGCCCGGAATTCCTTGCCGTCCACGGGAACTTCACCCGGCTCGAGAAGCGTATCGCCGAGTTGCGTCTTCGCCTGGACTACGACCTCCTCCAGGGGCCCGACGGGACACCGGATCTTTTCCAGCGCTTCCTGCTGGGCCTCCATTATCGCCCCGTAGACCCGCAATGCCTCCGCGAAATCGGGGTAGAGCGACGAGTAGCGCTCCACCGCCTCGCGGACCGCTTCGGCGCCCGGGTCAACCGTACTCAGTTTCATTTTGTTACTCCTCGCGGCGTTATCGGCGCGCTCCTCGTAAACGCCTTCGGCCGGGCGCGCGGTGACAATCAGGGTCCTGTTCCCGCGGCCCCGATCGCGGCCGCGGCGCTCTTTCTTCGCGCCGTAAGGCGCGCGAGCACAATGCTTAATATATAGAGCGCGGCCATGGGCAGGGCGACCAGGGCCATCGTAACGGGGCTCCAGTCCGGCGTGATGATCGACGCCGCGAGCAGGATTATGATCACGGCCCAGCGCCACTGGGCCTGGAGCTGCTCGGGCGTCACGACGCCCAGCGCTACCAGCAGCCAAATGAACACGGGGGTCTCGAACGAAACGCCCAGGCCGATCATGAACCAGCCCATGAAGGTCACGTACTGTCCGGCGGATATAACCGGGTTCATCTGCGTTCCCGCCACGTTGAACAGCCAGCGTATCCCCGGAGGCATGATGACCCTGTAGCCGAATACCACGCCCGCAATGAAAAAGGCCACGATGAGCAGCATGACCATTATCGTGTACTTGCGCTCCCTGGCCTTGAGCGCGGGCGAGACAAACGACAGTATCTCGAACAGGATGACGGGCATGGCCAGCAGGAACCCGCCGAAGAGCGCGAGCTTGAACCTGACCATGAACGGCTCCATGGGGCCCATGTAGTTGAGGGTGAGCGAGCCCGCCGGCGCCTTGAGGATGTCGAGGATGTCCCAGGCGAACACCCACGCTACGCCGAAAGCGACAACGAGCGCTATCGCGCTTACGATTATCCTGCGGCGGAGCTCCTCCAGGTGCTGGAGGTAGCTCATCGTGGCGGACGCCAATTAAGCTCCCGTCGGGGGTCTATTCCTTCTTGGGGGTCTGGTTGCCCGGGCTGTCGATGCTCTTCTGGACTTCTTCTTGGACTTTGTCCGTCGAATCACGGAACGCCCTGAGCGCCTGGCCCACAGACTGCCCGACTTTCGGAAGTCGGGAAGGCCCGAAGATAACCAGCGCGATTATAAGTATGATTATCAGTTCCGTCGGCCCGAGTCCAAACATCTATTAACCCCTTTAGGCGTACGATTCGGTACACTGTTAAACTTTGATGTTATAGGTGGTCACCAGTACTGTCAATGATCGCTCCCGGGTACGGGAAGCGCCTCGCTCGCGCTCGGTTACGCACCGCCGCGTGGTCGAAACGCGGCGCTTCAGGCCCGGTGGTAGACGAAATCGGCGAGCTGCTTGAGGTTGCGGCATTCGGTGACCATGGAGCAGTGCCCCTCGTACGCCCCAATGATGCTGTCACCGGTGTCCCAGCGGAACCGGGGCTCCGGGTTCAGCCAGAACACCTTTCCGGCCCGGGCGCTCACCCGCTCGAGGGCCGCGGCGCGCGGGTTCTGCTCGATCC
>CAZAIS010000034.1:0-11667 GCA_964485255.1 uncultured Acidimicrobiales bacterium
TGCGACACTATGCTTTGATTCAACCGGCGACTCAACATCCATTGGGCGGCAAACCATGGGGGTGACACCGACGAAGCCCGCCAGCGTACCCTGGTTCGTGATCGCGCGACCGGACGTGTATCCTCCGGCACGCGCCAGGACCCGGGAAGCGAGAGCCATTTCGCCTCGAGCCCGCGAGGCGTTCGTCATGCGGTCCCATGCCGGCCCGCCGGTTGCCGGAACGCTTCGGGAAACGCGTCCGGGCAGGACAACCCGCTGAACAAGGAGGTACCCTCATGTGTCGAAAACGCGCGGACTACATCTCCACGGGTCTGCCCGAGCTGTCGTGGAGCAAGGAGGAGACGATAGCCTCCCTGCACGCCATCCACCAGCACGTAACGGGCGAGGCACGAGACGCCATTGCCTGGTATCTGGAGTCGAAGGGGAAGAAGAAGTGGGGGTCCAGGATCCTCAGGATTCTCGCGTCCGTTTCCGTAATCGTGGCGGCGGTCATACCCCTGCTCACGGGCGTCGTTACCAGGAACGGAAAGGCCCTGATCGATCCTGTATACGCCTCGGTCGCGCTGGTCGCGGCGGCGGGGTTCGTGGCGTTTGACGGTCTCATCGGCTGTTCCAGCGGCTGGATGCGCTACATGAAGACGGAGTTGCGTATCAACAAGCTCCTCCAGGTGTTCGAGATGGAATGGGAAAAGGGGATGGCCGGATTGATTTCCGGGGATCCTGACTGCAGCAAGCCTGCCGCGTTGATCGAGACGGCCCGCGTCTTCGTGGGGAAGGTCGCGGAACAGTTGCTGAAGGAAGCGAACGACTGGGCCAGGCAGCTCACCCTCTCTCTCGCGGAGCAGGAGAAACAGATAAAGGCCCTGCGGGAAGAGCTGGACCAGGCCGAGGAGAAGGAGGCGGAGGCCACGGGAATCGAGAATCTCGAGAAACAGGTCAAGTCCCTGCGGGAGCGTTTTGACCAGGCCAAGGAAAAGGAGGCCGAGTCGAGAGGAATCGAGAACCTCAAAAAGCAAGTGACCGATCTGGGTGGTAAAGTCGGCGACCTGGAAGAAACGGTCGGCGGCATGGCGGACCGGTTGAACGAAATGACGGGATGCGGGAAGACGCTGCTCCCGAAGCGCGGGCTCTTCCGGAGATAGCAGCGGCAGGGTATCTTCGAGGACGCAAGACCCGCGCCCGGGACCCGGAACGCGCGCGCCTCGCCGTAACGGGCGGCTCCGGATATCATTGTCCTGGATTGGAACGTGCCGTCCGGCGGTCCGCGTAAAGCGGGTCGCCGCGGGCGGGTGAGCGTCAGGAGCTGTACCGGTTGAAGTTGAAAGAGCTTGGCGATCGAGCGAAAGAGCGGATGAAGCGGGCGAGAGAGAGGGCGGACTCGGCGGCCGACAGTCACCGAACCCTCGGCGCCGTTCGTTCGGTCTCGATGAGTTTCAAGGAGCACGGGTTCTCGCGGGAATCCATCTACTTCGCGTTCCACGCCTTTATCGCCATCTTCCCGTTGATACTCATAGTGACCGCCGTGATGGGCTTCGTCTTTCACGCCAGCGAGGGCGTCAAGGTGGATATAATCGACGCGGTCTACGACCTCCTCCCCGACTTCGACCAGGCCTTCAAGGGGATGCTCGACATGATGGAATCGGGGCGCTTCGTCGCGCTCGTCCTGGGCGTCGTCATCTTCCTGTGGACGGGAATCAAGGCCGCCGAGGTTCTCATGGAGGGACTCGACAGGATCTGGGGAGGGAGAAAGCGCAAGTTTTTCTCCCGCAAGCTCGCGGCCCTGGCGGTCATAGCGGCCTTCGGCACGCTGACGGTCCTTGAATCCAGCCTCAATTTCATGTCCTCGGCCTACCTGCCCTCGTTGAGCAACCGGGTCGGCCGTGGTACGTCGGTTGGTGTGTTGTTTGGAGGGATGGCCCTGGGCATAACGGTCGGGTTCCTCATGTACGTGATCGTTTTCAGGTTGATACCCTCCAGGAAACCGCCGGTCTCGGCGGTCGTGAAGGGAGCGGCGATCACCGCGGTGGTATCCTACTTCATCGATTACGTGTTCAGCTTCTACTTCGAGATCCTCTACGACGCCAGGTTCCTCTACGGCACAATCGGAGTGATGCTGGGCATCCTGTTGTGGCTTTACGTGATAGCCGCGACCACTTTCGCCGGAGCGCTGCTTGTGAACTGGTTCGCCCGGGGCAAGGCGCCCGAACCGACAGCGGAGCGCGAGCCCGGCGCCGGGAGCGCAAGCGCTTGAGACAACCGCCGGGATCCCGCCCCCGACACGGGACACCGTGGAAAGGCGACGGTCCCGCTCCCGTAAAAAGAGCCCACCACGTGGACTTTTCAGGTTGAACCCGGCCCGGTTTCAGGCGGCGGACTTCAAGCCACCCAGCTTATCCTCCAGGTAGCGGATAAGCATGTGCGCCGTCGCCGGGTTTGTGGCAAGCGGGACGTTGTGAACGTCGCACACCCGCATGAGCGCGGTTATGTCCGGCTCGTGGGGCTGGGCGGTCTGCGAGTCCCTGAAGAAGATGACCAGGTCAACCTCCCCGCTCGCGATAAGGCCACCGATCTGGAGATCTCCACCATCGGGCCCGGCCAGCATAAGCTTTACCTGCAGGCCCGTATTCCGGCTTATGATGACGCCTGTGGCCCCCGTCGCCAGGAGCGAGCAGTCCGCCAGGGTGCCGGCGTGCCTGCTCGCGAACGCCACCATGTCCACTTTCTTCGCGTCATGCGCGATCAGCGCCACGGTGCTCTCGTCCTTGCGCCTGCTCTTTCGCGGAGTCGTGACAGTCTTGTGTTCCATCTTTCACCCCCTTTCCGCCACCTTACTGTAGCGGTCCAGGGTTAAATCCGGGTTTCCCCGAGGTTTATTTTAGCCCGCATTTTCTATTTGAAACGGGAAGTATTCTCACCTTGTATTGCTTAAGGATGCATTAGAACGGGCAATTCCGGCAATGTGAGGTTCAAATGAGAGAAAACCCAGCGGGTGAAGCGAAAAACGGTGCTTTGAAGCTACATTTCGACCGCCATCTGCGTCTTGAGTTCAGGGGCGCAAAGGTAACAACCGACGCCGGTCTTCTGGCGGTGAGGGAACTCGATGGAGCATTGGGACTCACAGAGATGGCAGGAGAAACGATAAAGGACAACAGGACCGGCAGGAACGTACAGCATGAACTGACCGGTCTCCTTCGCCAGTCGGTGTACGCAAGACTTGCGGGATACGAGGACGTGAACGACCACGAGCTTCTTCTTCGTGACCCTGCTATACGTGCCGCCGTCGGAAGGAAAGCCCTTGAGAGAAACGCTGCAAGCTCACAGACGGTGGCGAGGTTCGAGACCGACATCCTCACACAAGAAGATAACATGGATGCCCTATCCGACCTCAACCACTCATGGGTTTCGAAGGCTGTCAAGTCCACCAAGACCAAGAAGATAATCCTGGATATGGACTCGTCGGAGTTCCCAGTGCACGGCAACCAGGAGGGAAGCGCCTATAACGGCCATTTTGAGTCCACCTGTTACCACCCGCTTTTCGTTTTCAACCAGTTCGGGGACTGTGAGGGGGCTGTGCTGAGACCTGGAAACGTGCACTCAGCAGACGGCTGGAGGGACCTTCTGGAACCCATCGTGGAAAGGTACATGGAAACGAACAAGAAGCTCTACTTCCGGGGAGATGCCGCCTTCGCCTCCCCTGATGTGTACGAGTACCTTGAGGAGGAAGGAATCCTCTATGCCATCAGGATAAAGGCCAACAACAACCTCTACCGAGAGATAGACCATCTGATTACCAGGCCTGTCGGGAGGCCCTCCAAGAAGCCCAAGGTCTTCTATCATGACTTTTCGTACCGGGCGGCATCATGGACGAAATCAAGACGGGTTGTAGCCAAGGTGGAATGGCATCAAGGAGAGCTGTTCCCGAGAATCGGTTTCATCGTCACCAACCTGCAGAGGAAGCCCTGTAACGTGGTCAGGTTTTACAACCAGCGGGGCATGGCTGAGGGCTGGATAAAAGAAGGGAAGTATGCCCTCACCTGGACCAGGCTGTCCTGCATGAGGTTCTCATCCAACCAGGTGAGGCTCGCTCTGTTCGTTCTAGCGTACAATCTGGGGAACTTCATAAGGCGCTTCGCCCTCCCGAGCAAGGTATCCCACTGGTCGCTTCGTAGCATTCAGCTCAAACTAATCAAGATAGGGGCCAAGGTCATAAGCCACTCAAGACGTACGATATTCCAGTGTGCGGAGGTTGCTGTTCCCGGTGAATTGTTCGAGGACCTTCTCGGTCGTATCCGTTCCCTTGCAACAGTACCGACCTGACTATGAGGAATGAAGCCCAAATGGAAAGAGGACGTTGTTCAACTGTCCCCCGATACCGGCGGTTCGGGTGGTCATGCGCAAGCAATCGGAAATGTTCGGATGATAACTGTCGGAATAGAAACGATGGAGGTGAAAATTGGTCGAATCATGTTAGAATCTCGTTGTTGGTGAGGGGACATGAGAAATGTCGGTTAGCATGTCTCCACACTCAGGGGGGGATTGATGATATGGCATCGCAGAGTAGCCGTACGAGACCGGTTCCAACCGCTTGAAGACGATCAGTACGCGAATTACGAAATTGAATGGATCTGTTCACTGAAAGGTTTATGAATTTGAGTGAGAAGAACGGGCGGGAATCGGCGATAAGCTACAGGTTCATGATTCTCACCTTTAAAATCAGGGATTTCTTCTCTCCCCGCGACAGAGTCCTCAAAGAGGTTCGTCTGGAGAAGGGCGACAAGGTGCTGGATTACGGCTGCGGACCGGGTGCGTACGTTCTGGATGCCGCGAAGCTGGTGGGCGACGCCGGTAAAGTCTACGCGCTCGACATACACCCGATCGCTGTTCAGGCGGTTCGTGGACTGGTTGCGAAGAAAGCCATTTCCAACGTGGAGACCGTTCTCGTCGATGGTCGCGACATCGGGCTTACCGATCGCAGTGTTGACGTAATCCTCTTCTACGATGTCCTCCATTGCATCGAGGACCGGGACGGTGTGTTGAAAGAGCTGTACAGGGTTCTGAAGCCGGACGGTAGATTGTCGTTCTCTGATCATCACATGAAAAGGCAGAAGATCATCGCCCAGGTTACGGCTGAAAATCGGTTCAAGCTCGTTGAAGAGGGGAAGAAGACCTTTACGTTCTCCAGGTTATGAGACGGCGAAACTTTAAGAAAACGTTGCACTCCCGGCCCCGGGATCAAGCGGAAGGAATCAGGGATTCTCAGCCCTACACGTCGATCGCGCCCGGTTAGATATTTTATCCCGCATAAATCATATCAAACGGGAAGGACTCGCCCATTGTATTGCTTAAGGATGCATTAGAATAGGCAATTCCGGCTAAAAGATACCTATTAGGCTATACACCTTATAGCAAATTCCTGCTCGATCGGCCCTATTCTCGGAAGGTTTTGGCCGGTGCCCTACCCCCACGATTCTCGGCGGTGTCGCCATCTGATCAAGGCCGTTCGAGATTTTTGCGCTTTTAGATAGAACAACCTGTCCATCCGCCCGCGTGGTCCGCGTGCGCAAGCAAACCCGAAACCCCGGCCTCCACGGCCGCGGGCGGCGCACTTCCGCTCAAGGTCGCCGGGCTCGACGAACCCATTGCTCTCCAAAGAAGGGTGACCGTTCCAAGCGCCCTACTCCAGGTAGTCGGGCTCGCCGGCCGTAACGGTGCTTCCCTCGAGGTTGTAATAGGAGAAGTACAGGACGCGCTCCGCCACGATCGGCAGGTCGGACTCGAGCAGCGCGGCAAGCTCCGCCGGGGTCCCGAAGTCCCGCCCGGCGTCTATCGTCACGCGGGAGCGGGCCGGCAGCAGGTGGCGCCTCGTCACTATTTCGCTCTCGCCGTTCTGGTCCAGGTAACTCACCTCGAGCTCGGTGGGCCTGTCGTTCGGGTTCATGATCGTGAAGTACTGAGTGAAGCCCTCCAGGGTGCAGCCCTCGGTGAAGAGCCAGCGGTAGGCGGCCAGGGTGCTGCCCGCGGACGCCTCCCCGCCGGGGATCCTCCCCTGGAAGTCGTGGTACATCGAGCGCTCGGCGACAAAAGGCGTATCGCTCGTGAGCACGGTCGACACGTCGTGCCCCTCGCCCACGATCTCGTCCACCGGGATGGTCAGGCGCTGCCGCTCGGGAATCACAACGTTTCTTCTCACCGAGGGGAGCTCCGGCATCAGGAAGGACAACTCGAGGTCCATCGGCCGGTTCGCGAGGTTCACGACGGTGATCCACTCGTCGAAGCCCGGTCGCGTGGTGCCCTCAGGGAACATCCAGGTGGTGCTCGGATACGCGGCGCCGACCACCGCGTTTCCGCCCTCCCAGGGGGCAGCCTGCTCGGGCAGGCCTCCGTTTTCGAACGGTGCGAGCTGCCCCGGGTAAGCAAAGTACATCGTGCGCTCCGCCGTGACGGGAACGTCGCTGCGGAGCTCCAGGGAGGCGTTCTTCGAGTGCCCGATGGTCGCCTTCATGCTGAAAGTACTCCGGGAGTAAGGCTTGACCGTTTTCTTGACCTCTACGAAGGGAGCCCCTTCGAAGCAATAAACGAAGTCCAGGTGGGCGTCCTCGTCATTCGGGTTGAACACGCAGACCCACGTATCGTATCCGTCGAGCGTGTTGCCCTCCGCGAATATCCATCGGGTCATCGGCTCCCGGGCCCCCAGCGAGACGCTCCCTCCCGGGAGCCTCCCCTGGTAGTTGAAGTACATGGGGCGCTCGAACTCCACCAGGGGGTTGGGCGACGAGGCCTTCATGGATACTTCCTTTCCGGCCCCGACCACCTCGTTGACGTCAATGGTCCCACGGCACTCGGGGGGGATCCTGTAGGCTTCCTTCTCACGGGTGCCGTCGGAGCAGAAGTACTCGACCGTCACATCCGCGGCCTCTTCGCTGAAGTTGGCGACGGTCAGGTAGGTATCGAACCCGGTGTCCTCCACTTTGCCCCCGGTCTTCGCGCCGCCGGGAGTGGAGGACGGGCCGAACGTGCATCCTTCGGCGAAGTAGGCAACGGAAGGCTCATCCTCGGGCTCGGAGCAGAGCGCCAGCGCGTGCATGTCGCCGCAGGCGACGGCCAGGAATCCCCGGCCCCGGGGAACGTCCCGGCAGCCATGCGCGTTGTAGCCCCAGGCGGCCAGGGACCCGTCGTCCTTGAGCCCGACGCCGTACCACCTGCCGGCGGACACCGCCTTGAAACCGCCGGAAGCCGGGACGTTCAACTGGCCGCGGTTGTTGGACCCCCAGCCGACGATGGAGCCGTCGGTCTTCAGCGCGAAGCTTTCGTGGTAACCGCCCGCGACGGATACGTAATCGTTGCCGCCCGGGACATCGCACTGGCCCGAACCGTTTTCCCCGTGCGCGGCCAGGGACCCGTCGGTCCTTACCCCCAGGGCATGGTGTTGTCCCGCGGAGATCGCCTTGAACTTGTCGATGGTTTCCCAGCACTGGTCGTATCTGCCCCAGGTCACCAGGGACCCGTCGGACTTGAGGCCCATGCTGAAGTCCCTGCCGGCGGCGATGGCCTTGAATTCTTTTTCCGGCGGGCAGTCGCGCTGACCGTAATCGTTTTCCCCCCAGCCTGCGATCGAGCCGTCGGAGCGGAGCGCCAGCGCGTGGCTGTTGCCGACCGCCACGGATACGAAGTCCCTCCCGGAGGGAACGTCCGCCAGGGAAGGCGTCACCAGGAACTGCCCCCATCCTACGATCGAACCGTCGGAACGCACCGCGAACGAGACGCCTTGACCGGCGGAAACGCTTATGAAGGCGTTGCCCTCGGGTGGGACCGTCTCGCCGTTATTGTTCGAGCCCCAACCCTGGATGAAGCCGTTCGCGGGACCCCGGGCGGCGGCCGGCGCCGGGGTTGCCCCGAAGGCGAGGCAGGCGGCGGCGCAGGCGATCGCGAGCATCAGGGAAAGGGCCGCCCTCGGGTTGGAGCGAGCGGCGACCGGGAAATGTGCGCGGTGCTTCATGGGTTCCCCTCCTGTCGTGGGCGACCTCTTTTCGGGTTCACTGTATCGGGCCGATCTTATACTGTTTGAGCTTGTCAGGGCAGCCTGTACATTACCGACGGGTGGTTCTGCTTCCTACCATGAGACGTCGCGGGCCACGCTCCCGGTTACGTCGCGATTCGCTGTCCCGGCGTGCCGGACGCCGCTCGGCTCGCGGACTTGACGCCCGCTCGCCCGGCCCTCGGCCGGATCGCGCCGATTCTACTACTTCCCTTGTCCTCCTGCCGCGCGTGCCGTCCCACCTGGCACACCATTACTCGCTGTCGCGGAGCTTTCGACGCTCCCTCTCACCGTTAACAATCATGCCGGTATAATATTCAGCGTATGCTTGAGCGTTTCCGGGCGCGGCGAACCCGGGTGGCGGCTTGCACGGGGGCACGGGCTTATTAGAGTGAAGGAGCGCGGCTGTGGCCGACAGATTCTACGAGGGCAAGTTGGAGAGCGTGCTGAGGAGCTTCGAGAAGTACTTCAAGCGCGCGGAGGGCTCTCTTCTGGAGCGGTTCGACAGGGCGACCGTCACGGGGATACATGACGATGCGGCCGAACTGATAGAGGCGCTGGTGCCAGATCTCCCTGATGTCGGCGGCGGCGATAACCAGTTCATTCAAATCGTACTTCTAAACGCCTGGTACATACCGTTCTTCAAGGCTGCCCGGGAGCGGGGAATGAGCGCCGAGGAATACGTGAAGATGATAACGGGGGTCCTTTACAAGACACTCACCAGGTGTCCACGGTTCATAAGGCACGCGGGAGGGCGCCTCGTGCTCACGGGCTTCTTCATCAGGCGCATGAAAAAACACGCGGCGCTTTCACAGGAGCGGAAGTACCCGAAGAACTGGACATACTCCTTGACGACCGACACCGGCGACCCCGACGCCCTGTTCAAGGTCGAGTATTCTCAGTGCACGGTATGCGAGATGATGAAGGACCAGGACGTCGTGGAACTCATGAGGTACTGCAACGTGGCCGACTTCCTGATGGCGAAAGCCCTCGGGTTCGGCTTCGAGAACCCCGAGGTCCTCGGCAGGGGCGCCGCGACGTGCGTAGGCGTTTTCAGAACAGACCGGAGATGCGAGATCCCCGGTTACCTCGACTTTGCCTTCGAGGACTTGAAGTTTTAGGCCGACCCCTCCCCATGTGACCGCCCGCGGACGCCGCTCTCACACTATCCAGCCCGTACCCCCCCGAAAAAGTAAATCAAAAAAGTAAAAAGTGAACGACGCCGTTTTTGTTGTTTCGTCGCGATTGGCGGTTCCGGCGTGTTGAACGCCGCTCGGCTCGCGGTCGGTGCTTCGGTCGCGGGTCCGTTCGTGTTCGGCCTGCCCATCCCGATCGTGGTGGCTACCGGCTTTCGCGCGACGATCACCCTGCATGTCTGCCAGGGGGGGAACCTCGCTCGCGGGGCGCTCGTTGAGCTGGGAGAGGACCTGGCCTCCTGCCTGTCGGGCCCGGGCGCGTGATCGGCGGCCGTTCGACAAACGATGTGGCTCGAGGACCGCTACCGTTCCCCGAGAGCTTCGGGGCAGGCTTTCCTGCATTCGAAGCACTTGAAGAGTGTGAAGCCCCTTTCGGTCACGTGGTTTGAGAGGGGCCGGCAGAGACGCTGAACCACAGTCTTGCCGTCGAGCGCGCCCACCGGGCAGGCATCCAGGCAAATCCGGCAATCCTCAGGGCAGGCCTCGCGGCTTTCCACCGCGTCCCCATCGAGCTCCGCGTCGAGCAGCAACGCGCCCAGCAGGATCATGTTCCCGAGGCGTCGGTTCTTGAGCAGTGTGTTGCGACCGAGCACCCCGAGGCCCGCGAGCATGCCGGCGTGGCGCAGGGAGATAATCCCCATGGCGTGCTGCCGATAGGCCTCCCAGTACTCGGAGGGGTCGTCGGAGGGAATCCCGACCGCCTTGATGCCGGCTTCCTCGTACCGGAGCGAGGCCAAGAAACCGATCCTGTCGATCTCGTTCCACAGGACGCCGTTCGTGAAGGTGTAAGGGACACTGCTCGACGCGTACAGCGCCCCCGAGGGCAGCCGGCGGGCGAACACCAGCACGCTCTCGCAGTCCGGGAAGACGTCGCGGGGGTGGAAGCCCTCGGGTGCCCCTTCAAAACGGTCCGCGGGCGCGATGCCGCAGAGGTCCGCTCCCAGGTCCGTGACAATTGCTTTTACCTGCTGCGCGTTCAGCATCGCCGGCTATCTCCTCTTCTAAACGGGCGTATGGCCCCCTGGCCGTTCTCGATCGGGCGGGACGCCCCGAGGTCGATAAGAGCCTCCCTTCTTGCCACATCGTATCAACGAACCCCGAACGCACACAATTCAGCCTCATCCCACCCCCCAAAAAAGTAAACAAAAAAGCAAAAAGTGAACGACGCCGTTTTTGGATATAATCAGTTGAGGGGATTTGATGGAGTTTTTAAGGAAAAAACCTGTGAGGGTGGTCGTGGTCGTGGTGCTGCTGCTGCTCTTCGGGGGCTCGAGCGGCATGCTCGTGTTCACCCTCCTGCAGCCCGGGACCGGCGAAGACCCCTCCAAGGCCAGGCTCTCCGTGACGCTCATAGCACAGGAAGAGATACAGACCTGCGCCTACAAGGTCTACGGGGACGACTCGCAGCCTTACTGGGTGGCCAAGACGGTCCTGAAGAACACGGGCAAGGTCCCCATACGCAATCTCGTCGTTCGCTACAAGGTGGGGGATTACAGCGAGTGGAACCAGGGCGAGCCCTACCCGGTGGTCCTGCCCGGCGAGACCGTACGTGACTTCTGCTGGCCGGTGTTCAAGCCCGACATGATGGACCGGGTGACCACCAAGACCCCGGTCGAGCTCACCATGACGTACGAGTACCGCGGCCTGGAGAAACCCGTCGAGTACCACGAGAAGCTGTACCTGCTCGGCAAGAACGATTTCATCTCATCGACGATCGCCGACGAGGAGCAGATTGAAGAGGAGTCCGAGGGGGGGGCCGCACCGGTCACCTACTACGAGTGGAAGAACAACTACAAGTTCATCGCCGCCTTCGTGACCCCCAACGACGAGACCACGAAGTCGTTCGCAGAGCTCGCCACCGGCGGGCTCGCGCCGAACGCGAGCGACGAGGACGCGCGCGAGGCCCTCCTCAGGATATTCGATACGATGAGGGTCCACGGGGTCCGCTACGTCCACGAGCCGGCGAACTACTGGTCCAGCAAGTGGGGCCAGTACGTGCAGTACCCCAGCGAGACGATCAACAGGAAGGCCGGGACGTGTCTCGACCTCGCCGTCTGCGTCGCCGGGATGACCTCCGCCCTGGGGCTCGAGTCATACGTGGTATTCGTGCCGGGTCATGCCTTCCCGATGATAGAGCTCCCCGACAGCGGGGACTGGCTGCCCCTGGAGTCAACGATAGTGGACGACGTCGAGATGGTAATACCCGCTTCGTACGCGATAAAGAGCGCCGTGGAGACGTTCAACGAGAGCAAAGCCAAGGGAATGATACTGCCGGTCCACCTCCAGTACTGCTGGAAGGAAGGCATCATGCCCTCGAGGTAGCGCCATGAGGAAAGGTTCGCCCGAAAGGAAGAGACAGGCGGCGGGACTGTGGTTCGCGCTGCCGGCGCTCGCGGTATGCCTTATCGCGACCTGTACCGTGGCCGGTCCCGCGCG
>CAZAIS010000035.1:0-11553 GCA_964485255.1 uncultured Acidimicrobiales bacterium
GGCGTCCCTCATGAACGGGAACGCGGCCTTCGTGCAGAAGAAGGTCCCCGAGAGGTGAACGGCGATTATCAGATCCCAGTCGTTGATCTCCATCTTGATCATGCTCTTGTCACGCAGGATGCCCGCGTTGTTGATCAGGATGTCGATCTTGCCGAAACTGTCTATGGCCGTCTGGATGATCTTCTGGGCGCTGTCCCACTCCGAGACGCTCTCGTAGTTGGGAACCGCCTCGCCGCCCATGGCCTTGATCTCGTCACAGACCTTCTGGGCGGGTGTCGAGTCGGCGCCCATCCCGTCCATCGCGCCGCCGAGGTCGTTGACGACGACCTTCGCGCCCCTGCTCGCGAGCAGGAGGGCGTGCGCGCGCCCGAGGCCTCCGCCGGCCCCCGTCACTACGGCCACCCGGCCGTCAAACCTTATCTCGTCAGCCATGCTCCATCTCCTTTCATCGATCCAGCGATGCTGTCGTGGGAAGAATTGTATAACTATTCAAGCCCTGTTGCACCCGTCGCCGGCGGCGCGAGGCCCGGGCGCGAAGCCGCCCCGCGTGTGGGGGTGGAAAGTGGCAAGCGGCCGCTTCGCTGGTATCATATACGGGTTCATACTCGCTGAAGGAGGGTAATACCCATGTACAAAGAGATGTTCGACCTGACGGGCAGAGTGGCGATCGTTACGGGGGGCAGCAGGGGCATCGGCGAGGCCATAGCCATGGCTCTCGCGGAGCACGGCGCCAAGGTGGTGCTCTCGAGCCGCAAGATCGAGGGCTTGAACGCGGTCAAGGACAAGATCGAGGCCGCCGGCGGGGAAGCGCTGTGCATACCGGCCCACATGGGGAAGACCGAGTCGTTGCAGGCCGTCGTGGACGGCACGGTGGACGCCTACGGCACCATCGACATTCTCGTCAACAACGCCGCCACCAACCCCATCTTCGGGCCGATAATGGACACCGCGGACGAGCGGGCCTGGGACCAGATCATGAACGTGAACGCCAGGGGAGTATTCTTCCTTACGAAGGCCGCGGCTAGAATCATGATGGAGAAGGGCAAGGGCACGATCATCAACATCAGCAGCGAGGCGGGGGTGAAGCCCACCCCGTTCCTCGGGGTCTACAGCATCAGCAAGGCCGCCCTGGACATGATAACAAAGTCGTTCGCCCTCGAGCTCGGCGGCCGGGGCATTCGCGTCAACGGGATCGCCCCCGGGCTCGTGCAGACACACTTCAGCAAGGCTCTCTGGTCCAACGATATGATCAAGCAGGCCGCCGAGTCCAAGATACCAAGGGGAAGCATGGCGCAACCGGAGGAGATAGGAGGCATCGCCGTATTCCTGGCCAGCGACGCGTCGAGCTTCGTCAACGGACAAACCCTAATCGCCGACGGCGGCGCCCTCCTCGTCTAGAGGCGTCGTTCACTTTTTACTTTTTTTTGTTTACTTTTTTGCCGTCGGGCGGGGCTCGTGGATTAGGAGCTAACAAGGATCCCGGGTTTCGAGCGAGGCGGATGGAGGAAGGATGAAGCATCTATCGTTATTGCCGCTGATATTCTTGCTCGGACACATTGTCTCCGGCGAACACAGCCGTGTGCGCATCTTCCTGATGCGGATATTCGCGCGTTACGTGGAGGTGCCCCTTCTGCACCTCTCCTACCTCGCCTGTGTCGGGCGGCTCAAGTTCCTCTCACGTTTCTTCCTGACACGCTGGCTCGTCGTCTACCCGATCGCCTACCCGTTCGGCCACTACGGCGACACCGGCCGGCCGGTCCCCTGCTCCAAGTTACTGGCTATGATCGACTCGCTGGAGGGGCCGATGGCGGTAGGGCCGTGCCGGTGCAGGATGGGCCACAGGGCCTGCGGGCACCCGATGGAAACCGACATCGTTATCAAGACGGGCACCGACGTCTGGCTGGACGCGTTCCCATTCGCGTACAGGACGATCGACAAAGAGGAAGCCAAGGACATCGTCCGCAATTGCGCGTCGCAGGGGATGTTCCACATGGTATTCCTGCACTGCCTCCTGGGCGGGGCCGTCAACGAATACGTCATCTGCAACTGCTGCACGGACGGCTGCGTTCCTTACATCCTCAACCGCACGCTTGGGCAGGACATCTTCCCACTGGTCATAGGCGAGTGGCGCGCGGTGGTGAACCCCGGAAAGTGCGAGCGATGCGGTGCCTGCGTCGAGGTCTGCCCGTTCGGCGCGCGAACGCTCGACGACGACGGGCCGCGCATTGCGGATTGTTTCGGGTGCGGCTTATGCGCGCCCGCATGTAAAGCGGGTGCAACGATCATGCACCATGTGGGATAGGGAACGACCATCCATGACACGTGGACGTGACACCGTCAGGAATGAAGACCCGCATTCCGGGACTAATACCTCGTCACATGAAAGAGGTGCGCAAAATAAACGCGCCAATTCCGGGTTTGACCCCTTTTTTTCACCCATTCCGGGTTTGACCCTTTTTTATGGGTTGCCGGGAAAGGAAAGGTGTTGGAGGATCTCACCTGCCATGCGGCCCGGGTAGCCGGAGGTCATGTCGGAGGGAGCGTTTCGGCCCCAGGTAACGCCACCGGTGCAGAAGAAGCTTATGTTCCCGGCGTCCTCGTAGTAAGGCAGTACGAACGAGTTGCGGCACATCGACATATCCGCCACGGCGTTCCTGATCAACTTCTCGAAGAAACTCGTAACCCTGTCATCCTTGAAGGCGGCACGGGTGGCGTCATCGAACCTCTTCCAGCGCCTCAGCGCGGCCAGCAACCGGTTTGAGGACCGCGACAGCATCACCCGCGCGCTCGCCGCGCCGGCGCCGACCCCGACGGCGGTGCGCCCTATCTGCCCGCTGTACCTCGTCGAAAGCGCTCCCCCGCCGAGCCTCTGCGCCAGTTCCCGCAGCCGGGCAGGGCTTCCCCTGATTATCACGGCGTCCGGGTTTCCCTTGAAACGCGTAAGCTGCGCCAGGTATATGCCGGCGACCGGCCGCTCCATCCGCGGCACGAGGTCCTTCTCGAATTCGCTCTGGGGCTCCTTGAGGCCCAGCACCACCGGCGCCCACTTGCATACCTCGATGGAGCCCGGCACCACCAGGAGCTCCTCGCCGTACGTGGCCAGCCGCACCGCGTCGCACCACGAGACGCCGTGGTACTCCCTGACGCCGTCCTCCTCCGCAACCGAATCGAGAATCCTGGCTCCTATGACCGGCAGGTCGAGTTCGATCTTTTCCATTAATCTCCTGTTCCGCCTCCGGCTCGGGCGCGGGCGCCCGTCCGCCCTAGTCTATCCTCTTGAACATCGTCCTCGGGCGCCCGCAGATAGGGCACTTCTCCGGCGCTTCGCCTTCGACCGTGTTGCCGCAGTACTGGCACACGTGGTAGACAACCTCCTCGTTGCTCCCCAGGCTGTCGAGCGCTTTCTGGTAGAGCGAGGCGTGGATCCTCTCGACCGCGTTCGCGTTGCGGAACGATTCGGAGGCCGCCTTGTTGCCCTCCTCCTTGGCCCGATCGATCATCGCCGGGTACATCTCGGTGAACTCGTGGGTCTCGCCCCCGATCGCCTCCCTCAGGTTATCGGCCGTACCCTTGATGCCGCCCATGACCGCGAGGTGGGCGTGCGCGTGCACCGTCTCCGCGTCGGCCGAGGCCCTGAAGAGCCGCGCGACCTGCGGGTACCCCTCCTCGTCGGCTTTCTTCGCGAACGCCAGGTAGGTCCTGTTCGCCTGGGACTCCCCTGCAAACGCGTTTCTAAGATCGTCGGCGGTCGACATGGCCTGCTCCTTTCCACCGGGCCCGGGGACCCCGGCCCCGTGCGCCCGGCCACTCTTCACCGCGGCGCCTGCATTCCTTCAACGGTAGTATAAGCCGTGGGACCTCCATCTCCTGCGAATACTTCGCGCTTCGCCGCGGCGGCGAAAGGCCCGTGCCGCGAGACACAAGACCCGGACCGCCCCGGCGACACTACCCGTTGTCGAACTCGATGAACTGCCCCGTCACCATGTATCGGACGTTCTCGCCGATGTCCACAGCGTGGTCGGCTATCCTCTCGATGAAGCGAGAGATCATGACGACCCGGATTATCAGCTCCAGCTCCTCGTCGCTGTCCTTGTTGTAGGAAGTCAGGAACTTCCGGTTGATGCGGTCGACCGTGTCGTCCATCGCCGAGAGCGACTCGGCCTTCTCGGTGTCGTGCTCCTTGAAAGCGTCCATCGAAGTGACGAGCATCTTCATGGACCTCTGGAACATCTCCTCCATGTTCTCCTTGATCCAATCGGAAATCGTGTAGCCCTGAAGGTTCACTATGGCCTTGCTGATGTTCACGCAGAGGTCCCCGACGCGCTCGAGGTGCTGGGCGAGCCGCATGATGACGATGATGGTCCGCAGGTCTATGGCGACGGGCGCCTGCCGGGCCAGCAACTCGATCCCCGCCTCCTCGATCTTGAACACGAAATCATCCGGGATGTCGTCGTCCGCGATGATGCCCTTCGCCTGCTCCGCGTCGAGCTCCGCGAAAGCGACGCGCGTGCGGTCCACGATGTCCACCGTCGTGTTGGCCATCTTCAGCAGTTCCATGTACAACTCGTCGAGCTGCTGGTGAAACGTCTTTCGCACTTCCATCGCTGTAACTCCCCCCCGCTTGGGGCGGACCTATCCGAACCGCCCCGTAATGTACCGCTCCGTGCGCTCGTCCACGGGATTCGTGAAGATGGAATTAGTATCCCCGTATTCTACCAGTTTTCCTGGCCGGCCCTGCTCCTCGACGAGCATGAAAGCCGTGAAGTCGCTCACCCGGGCAGCCTGCTGCATGTTATGCGTGACTATCACCATCGTGTAATTATGCTTGAGCTCCGCCATGAGGTCCTCGATGAGCTGGGTCGCCACGGGGTCTATCGCCGAGCACGGCTCATCGAAGAGGATGACCTCGGGCTGCACCGCTATGACACGCGCGATGCATAGCCGCTGCTGCTGGCCGCCCGAGAGCCGCAGGCCGGATTCCTGGAGGTTGGCCTTGACCTCGTTCCAGAGCGCCGCCCTCTTGAGGCTGTCCTCGACTATGCCGTCGAGCTGTTCCTTGTTTTTGATGCCGATCAGCCTCGGCCCGTACACCACGTTCTCGTAGATGCTCTTGGGAAACGGGTTCGGGCGCTGGAACACCATGCCCACGCGGCGGCGGAGGGCGATCGTGTCGTATCCCGTCCCGTAGACATTCTCCCCGTCCAGCGTGACCTCGCCCTCGACGCGCACCCCCTCGATGAGGTCGTTCATGCGGTTCAAACAGCGCACCAGCGTGCTCTTCCCGCAGCCCGAGGGGCCGATTAACGCGGTTATCTTTCGGGGTGGAATATCCAGCGTGACGTCCTCGATGGCCTTGAAACCGCCGTAGAACATCGTGAGGTCGCGGACCTCCATCTTGTTTTCCGTCTTGGCCTGCGGCGCTTCCATTATCCTCCCAGGAGTCTCTTGTCCCTGTACCTGTTGCCCGCGTATCGCGCCAGGAAATAGATTGCGAGCACCATGAGCAGCAGCAGGGCCGCCCCGCCGTTCACTATCCGGAAGTAGTCTCCCCTGCCTTCCGTCTGGGCGTACCAGACGTAACCGGCCAGCGGCGCCCCCGTGTCGAACGGGTTGAGCGGGATATTCCTTATGAAAAGGCCGGTGGTAAAAATGATCGCGGCCGATTCGCCGACGATCCTGCCTATCGGGAGTATGGTCGCGGTGAGTATCCCGGGCATGGCGCTCGGGATCACGACCTGCCTTATGGTCGTCCACCTGCTCGCGCCCAGGCACATCGAGGCCTCGCGGTAGTTGTTCGGCACCAGCTTTATCGCCTCTTCGGTGCCCCTGAGCAGGATCGGCAGGTTCAGTATGGCCAGCGTGCAGGCACCGGCCATCAGGCAGTAGCTCCATGAAAAATAGACTACGAATAAAGCCATGCCAAAAAGCCCGAAGACAATGGATGGAAGCGTCGCGAGCGTGTCCAGGCAGAACCTGAGGAACCCCGTGAGCCTGCCTTTCTTGGCGTACTCGGACAGATAGATGGCGGCCCCGATCGACAGCGGCAGCGAGATCGCGATGCTCAAAAGCACCATGTACAGCGTGGAAACGACCATGGGGAAGACCCCACCGCCGGCCTTTATGGCCTCCGGCTTGCCGAAGATGAACTTCGGGTTCAACGCCGTGAGCAGGCCGCGCGCGAAGATCTCGACGATGATGAACGCCAGGACCGCGACGACCAGCATTCCCAGTATCCAGAAGACCGCGGTCGCGGCCCTGTCGGTACGCTTTCCTTTCACGCCGCCATCCCCCTTCCGCGCGAAATCAGCCTGATGCATACGATCAGGAAGACGGCCAGCAGCAGGAGCATCAGCGCCTGCGAGAACAGCGCCGAACGGTACAGGCCGGTGGCCTCACCCATGTCGGTAACGATACGAGTGGTCAGCGTGCTGGTGCGCTGGAACGGCGATAGCGCGAAACCCCTGGCGTTGCCTATGACCATCTGGACGGCCATCGTTTCGCCGATCGCCCTTCCCATTCCAAGGATCGTAGCGATGATGAGGCCTTCCCTTGCCGAAGGGAGCAGCACCTTGTAGATCGTTTGCCACCTGGTCGCGCCCATCGCGACGGAGGCCTCCTTCAGCTCCTGAGGGACGGCGCGCAGCGATTCAGCGCTGAGCGTCGTGATCGTCGGCAGAGACATGACGACCAGCACCAGGGAGGCGGCCAGTATCCCGTAGCCGGCGGACCCCGTCAGGCGGGATATCGCAGGGACCAGCATTGTCAGCGCGAACCATCCGATCACCACCGACGGGATTCCGGCCAGCAGCTCGATTCCGCGGCGGACGAGCCTGGCCATCCTGTCCGGGGCAACCTGGTCGATAAACACCGCGGCGCCTATTCCCAGGGGGGCCGCCAGTATCATCGCGAAGACGGTGGTAAGAAGCGTCCCCCAGGTGAACGCGAGCATGCCGTAGCTCCCCGCTTCCGGTTTCGAGGGATTCGGCGCCCAGTTCGTCGAAAGAAAGAGCTTGCCGATACCGAACTCCCGGATCGCCGGCCAGCTCTCCTTGAAGATGAAGAGCAGTATCATCAGCACCGCGAAGAACGAGAGCGACGCGCAGATGAACATCACCAGCTTGACCCACCGGTCGCCGTCTCCCAGGACGAAGGCCCGCATGGCGGCGGCGCCGCGCCTCTCGCCGGTCCCGAATCTCATTCGGCCTTCACGTCCTTCACGGGTATGTACTCCGTGGCCACGATCTGGCGCTGAAACCTGTCGCTGAGCACGAGGTCGATATACCCACCGAGCACTTCGGAAGGCTCGCCCTTCGTGTACATGTGCAGGTAACGAGCGATGGGGTAGGCGCCTTTCGCGGCGTTCTGCTTCGTCGGAACGACCCCGTTGAAGGATAAGGCCTTGAGCCTCTTGTTGATGTAACCGATGGAGATGTACCCAATCGCGTTGGCGGTGGTGGCCACGATCTCCCGCACCACTCCGTTGCTGGCGGATTCGATGGCCGAGGGAACGCAGTATACGAGCCTGTCCTGGGTAGCCCCGAGCGCCTTCTTGTCGAACATCTCGCGGGTCCCGGAAGCCTGGTCGCGCACTACCACTACGATCTCCTTGTCCGGTCCACCGACCTCCTTCCAGTTCATGATCTCACCCGTGAATATCGCCTTTACCTGGGAGCTCGACAGGTCCCCGACGGGCATGGACGGATTCACCACGATGACTATGACGTCAAAGGCGACCTTGTGGTCGGTGAGCTTGCCGCCACCCTCTCCCGGGTTCAAGTCGCGGGAGCTGTTGGCGAGATCGACCACGCCCTGCTCGAGCTGCGCGATGCCTACGCTCGACCCCCCGCCCTGTATGTCGACGCGGGCGGCGGGGTTGTTCTCGGTGAACTGCACGGCGGCTTCCTGGGCCACCGGCAGGAGAGTGGTGGAGCCGGAGCCCTTGACCCTGCCCTTGAAAGCGGAATCCCGGGTCTTCCCGCAGCCCGCTTGAGTGAGGACAATACCAACCGCCAGCGCGAGGCAGACGAACAGAGCGGTCCTCTTGAGAGTGGGCTTGCTCACCATGGCCACAATCTACCACTCCGCCCCTTCACGTTGGGTTCAGGCAACCTTAAATCTTGGTTAAGCCCCGATCGGGTCGAGAAACCGGCGCGCCCCTGTCGCGCGTGGCTTCATGCGCGAAACGGCGGGATTCCTTCGCGGACGCCAACGAGAGGTCGGGGGGGCCCTCGGGCATTCCGGCGGCAAGAGCCGGCTCGCAGGATTTCTAATCCATCTCGCGGCCGCTGCGGTGTGATTCGCAGTCTATTCGAGGTCTGTTTCCCGCGCCTCCCCCGGCATCAGAGGACGAGGATGAACCTCGAGCCTTCACCGACGGTGCTCTCGAGCCGGATGTCCCCGCCGTGGAACTCCGCGGCGTGTTTGACAATGGAGAGACCGAGGCCGGTCCCACCGGTCTCGCGCGACCTCGCCTTGTCCACCCGGTAGAACCTCTCGAAGATCTTGCGTTGCTCCCTCGAGGGAATGCCTATCCCGGTGTCAGCGACGACGATCATGACCTTGCCGCCTTCCTGCTCGATCGAGATGGTTACGCTCCCGCCGGGCCTGTTGTACTTGATGGCGTTGTCCAGGAGGTTCGAGCACGCCGTCTTGATCAGCTTGCGGTCGCCGGCAAGCCGCAGGTCCGTGTTCTCTTCCGGCAGCTCCACGGTCACGCCGTTCCGCTCCGCCAGCTCGGCCTTCTCCCCCACCGTCTCGCGCAGCATCTCGTAGACGTCGAACGGTTCGGCGCCGGGGCCTTCCAGCCGGCCGGTCTCGAGCCTCGAGAGCACCAGCAGGTCCTCGATGATGTCCGCGAGACGCCTGCTCTCCCTGTCCAGGTCCCCGACGAACCGCGCCGCGGCGGCGGGCTCCCGCGCCGCGCCGGCCGACAACGCGTCCACCACCGCCCTCATGTTCGCGACCGGCGTGCGCAGCTCGTGCGAGACGTTGGCCACGAAATCGCTCCTGACGCGCTCGAGCCGGCGCTTCGATGTCACGTCCTCGAGAATGCATATCACGCCGATCACGGATCCGTCCTCCGTGCGGATCGGGCTTGCCTGAACCTTAAGCGTCCTCTCGCGGGGCATGCTGATGGTGACCTCCTCGGCCGCGGTGCCCCCCGACCCGGCCTCCTCGATCGCGCCGTCGATCGAGGGCGTGTGATGTATTTCGGTAAACGTCCTCCCCAGCGCGTACCCCTCGGTAGTCCCAAGTAGCCGTCGCGCCACGGGGTTGATCATCCGGGTCTTGAGTTCGCGATCCACCACGATTATGCCGACGCTGGTGTTCTCCAGAATGGTCTGCAGCCTGTCGCGCTCCTCCCTCAACATAAGGTAGTTCTCGCGCACGGTCGCCGCTATGGTGTCTATGTCCTGGGCGAGATCTCCTATCTCCCGGAAGCGAGGCTGGGGCATCCTGTCGAGGTCGCCGTCCACTACGATCTTGCGCAGCCCGCTCCCTATCTCCTTCAGGTCACGGACCAGGGTCCTGTGGGTCCAAACCGTCACCGCGCCGAGCACCGCCAGCAGTACGCCGAGAACGGCCATAACCACGACGGCCTCCGCGACGTTCGAGCGTATGGTGAACGCCAGCGAGAAAGCCACCATGAGCACGATAACGGCCACTGTCAGCGCGTACCTTACCAACAGGGTCCGCTTAATGCTGCGCATGACTCTCCCCCGGCCCCTGTTCTTCCGGGGCCACCAGTTTGTACCCGAGCCCCCTTACCGTCTTGACGTGCTCAGGGCACGCGGGGTCGATCTCGATCTTCTCGCGGAGATGCCTTATGTGCACGTCCAGCGTCTTGCTCGACCCGTAGAATTCGCCCCAGACGGCCTGGAGGATCTGCGACCTGGAGACGACTTTCTCCGGGCGTTCGATCAGCACCTCCAGCAGCCCGTACTCGATCGGCGTCAACCGCACGATCCTGCCCCTCACCGCAACCTCGTGCCTCTCGCGGTCCATGGATATGCCACCGTACTCGGCGACGGCGCCCCCGGAGGAGGATGCCCGGGCGGCGCCCGCTCTCCTGAGCACCGTCCTGATGCGGGCAAGGAGCGTGCGCGTGTCGAACGGCTTGGTGACGTAGTCGTCGGCCCCTATCTCGAGGCCGAGAATCTCGTCGAGGCGGGAATCCTTGGCCGTCAGCATTATTATAGGGACCGCGGAGGAGGTCCTGACGCGCCTGCACACCTCGAGCCCGTCCATCGACGGAAGCATTAGGTCCAACAGCAGCAGATCGGCGCCCGAGGCCTCAAACCGTGAAAGGCCCTCGGCCCCGTCGTGCGCGAGCTCGACGTCGTAGCCTTCTTTGCCCAGGGTGTACTTCAACGCTTCGGCTAGCGGTACTTCGTCTTCTATTATGAGGATTCTTTTCATGCCCTCCCCCGGCTCACTCATATAATAGAGCATCCGCGCGGGGGATATCAGCGTGGCAAGGGGCGGCGATGGGCTAAAAGGATGCACGCGATCCCCGCGGGAAACAGGGGGATATCAGGCCCGGGAAAGGGGGCGGCGAGGGGCACCGGAGCGAGCCCCGCCGCCGTCCGCGCGGGCGGGCAGGTTTACAGCGGCACCCCTGCGTTATAGAATCTACGCGCTCCGACGGCTAATAGTATAGCCTTTACAGTCAGAGTGTTAAGTAGCCGGTGAATCCAATAGTGGAGGTGAGGCAATGTCGGCGCAAACGGAACGGATTGTCGCCAACGTGGTCGTGCCGCTCGATTTCGAGTACAACTATCGAGTCGGGCCCTACGTCGAGCGATACATCAAGGGCCTCGGGGAGAAGAAGATCCTCGGGGTGAAGTGCTCCGGTGACGGCAGCGTGATCGTCCCGCCCAGAAAGATCTGCGGGAAGTGCAACGAGATCATGAACGAGTGGGTCGAGGTCGGGCCCGAGGGGACCGTCGAGAACTTCACCGTCGGGCACGTAACCCTCAACAAGGGCCTGGTGGAGAAGGCCGATTCGGAGTACGTGCTGGCGCTCGTCAAGCTTGACGGAGCCGCCACGCTCCTTCCTGCGCTCGTCAAGGGAGTCGCCCCCGCGGACGTCAAGAAGGGCATGAAAGTGAAGGCCGTTTTCAAGGATCCCGCCGAGGACAGCCTGGCGGACCTCAGCCACTTCGAGCCGGCTGGTTAGGGGGGTGAAGAGATGAGAAAAGTAGCGATAGTAGGACAGGCGCAGGTCATGAGTTCCGCGATAGGCATCCCGCGCGAGCGCATGCTCTTCGAACTGGTAAAGGGTCTCTATGACCAACTGGGCATGACCAGGCACGACATCGACACGTTCGTGCTCAACTCGAACTGCTTCGAGGTCGGGCACACCATCGCGAACGTCTTCGAGGACACGCCCGTGGGCGCTTACATGAAAGACGAGACGCACGTTGACTCCGAAGGCGTCTGGGCGGCCACTTACGCCGCCATGCGAATCATGTCCGGCAACTACGACACCGCGCTCGTGGTGGGCAACAGCTGCGGCGCCTCCACGTTCCGTCCCTACCTGATGATGGACTA
>CAZAIS010000036.1:0-11525 GCA_964485255.1 uncultured Acidimicrobiales bacterium
CCCGGGGTCGATTGATTCGAGGGGTTCTGTCCGGGCATCCCGCCGGATGGAGCGTCTCCAATCGTAATGTAGGTACCGCCCCCGTCACCGGCGTTGCGCCGTATCATCACCATCTTGGCGTCGCCGCCGGAAGTGAACGTCAGCATCGTCGAGCCGACGCCTTCGTTGGCGGACTGATCCTGCGTGGCACCGGGCATCTTCATCTCCTGCTCCTTGAAGTCTGTCTTTCCGGAGAGCTCGCTCTTGTACCACGCGACGACCTTCTCGTACGAATCCGCGGTCAGGAAAGTGGTGCCGCCCATCCGGCCGCCTTCGGGCATGGACCCGCGCGCTTGCCCGTCCGGAGCGCTGCCCCGCTGCGGTGAGTTCCCCTCAGGCGCGCTTCCCCGCGGAGGCTCGCCGCCCTCGGGCGGTTGCACCCCGTCACTCGAGCCGGGCGGTCCATCCGGCGCGCTTCCCCGCGAGCCGTCGCGCTCGCCCCCGGGACCGCCCTCGCCCATGGAGGGCGCTTCCACCTGCTTCGCGCCCGGGTAGATCGGAACACCAAGCTCCGCCTCGGTAACCGTATTCGAGTCGCTCCCGGTGCCGCTCGTGGACGTTCCCGATCCGCCGCATCCGGCCAGTGCGATCACTCCCACAAGAAGCAGCGCGGCTGCGAGCATTGACATCCGTTTCTTCATGTTCAACACCTCTATTTCGCGATGTCTATCTCCGTGAGTCTTCCGTCCATCATGTGAAAGGCCCGGTCCGACACGTCCAGGATGCTCTCGTCATGCGTTACCATGAGCACGCACTTGCCTTCCTCGACGGCGAGCGACGTCAGCAGTTCCACGACCGTGCGCCCCGTATCCGTATCCAGGTTGCCGGTAGGCTCGTCGGCGAGGATCATGTCCGGGTCGTTGGCGAGCGCCCTGGCGATCGCCACGCGCTGGCACTCGCCGCCGCTCATCTTCGTGGGACGCGCCTTCAGCAGCCTTCCACCCACGCCCATTCTCTCCAGGAGCGCCACGGCCCGATCGCGCTGCGCCCCGGGGCTCACGCCGGCAAGGTCCATCGGGAGCATCACGTTCTCGAGGGCGGTGAGGGTGGGAATGAGGTTGAAGAACTGAAAGACGAAGCCGACGTTCCGCCGGCGATAGGCGACGAGGTCCGCCCCCGAGTCGAGGATGTCCGTCCCTCCAACCTCTATGGTGCCCGCGTCGGGCTTCTCCAGCGAGCCCACCACGTACAGCAGGGTAGTCTTGCCGGACCCGGAGGGTCCCACTATCGTAGTCACCATTCCTTCGTCGGCGGTGAAGCTGACGTCGTCGATCGCCGTGACGTCGCCCGCCTTGACATGGAACGTCTTGGTTACGCTATCGACGTTCAGTATCGTTTTCTCAGGCATCTCAACCTCATTCCATGCTCAGGACCCGCGCGGGCCGGAGTCGGATAATCCACAGGAGCGGGATCGTCATGCCGATCAGGCTGATGAGCACGAGTATCCCGATCCCGTAGAGGAACAGCGAGCCCCTGTAGACCACGTTGAGCTTGGCGGCCTGCGTGGTGGAACTGCCGGAGCCGCCCACGAAGCTCGTGCCCGACTTGTAGAGCCTGCCGGAGCCCATCATGCCCGGCGCCCCTCCGGGGCCGCCCCCGGGGCCCTGTGGCGTCGTCTGGCTGCTGCTCGCCGTCCCGGAGGCCTTGGGAAGCAGCCAGTTGCCCATCTGCTGGCCTATGATGGCGGTCGCCCCCATCGCGAACACGATTGCCACAAGGCAAATGCAGACAATCTCGAAGGCGAACTGCCCGAATACCTGGGTGTCCCTGGAACCTATCGCCTTGAGCACGCCGAGCTCGCGGGTCCTTCCGCTGACGATTATCACCATCGCGAGAAGGATGACGAGAGCGCACGCTCCCAGCGCCCCGGCAAGGCCTATGACCGCGGTGTTCCTAGCCTTGAGGAGGGGCTCCGCTATCTCGTTGTAGTCGGCTTTGTCGGTTGCGAACTGGTACTTGTCGCCGTCCTCGGAGGTCAGTTGCTTGAACTCCCTGGTCAGCGCCGCGGAATCGTCGGCCGAGTCGTAGTAGTAGGAACCCAGTGAAAGGTACCCGGGCGTGCCGTTGAGCTTCTGGACGACCGAGACGGGGGCGTAAAACGTGCTGCCCGCGGGGTTGAAGCTTTGAGCAGCGGAGCCGCTTTGATCCTGCTCTTGCGATTCGACCGTCTCGTAGATGCCGACAACCGTCAGGTCCATCGAGGACGACTTGCCGGCAGCCCCGCTGATCTCGGCCTCGATTCTATCGCCGACCGAGAGATCGTTGGTCTCGGCCAGGTTCTCCTCGATGACCACGACCGGGTTCGCTTTCAGGTAGTCGTCGTAGGTGAACAGCTCGCCCGTGACTATTCTCTTGGCGCCGGTGGTGAAGTCGGAGGCGGAGGCGCCGTTCGCGTTTCCGGAGAACGTGAAGCTGCCGCTGTTGCTGCTCGAGCCGCCGGGGCCGCCCCGCTGCTCGTCGCGGAACTGGAAGGCCTGCTGCACGTCGCTGCTCTCCACGTCGGGAAGCGAGATCCTGGCCTGAAGCACCTTGTCATAAGTCTTGATGCGGCCGTCCTCCGAGAACTCGTCGGTAAGCGTCTCGGGCACGAGGGTCGATACCCGGTCGGCCAGCTCCTCCTCGGAGGTCATGCTGCGGGCCTCGGCCGCGCGATCGGCGGCGGATTTCTCCCGCTCGGCCTCGAACTGCTTCATCTGGTACTCCGAGCTGACCTTGATCTCCCCGTAGTTGCCCACCGTCTCCTTTACCGTCTGCACCTGGCTGTCGGCGGCGAGTTTCACCGCGAGCATGGACATGGAGAAAGTGAGGCAGACGAAGAGCAGTACGATTACTATAAGGTTCCGGGCGAAGTTTCGCCGGAAGCTCCTGAATCCTCTGTGGATGGCTCTCATCTATCGGTCCGCCTCTCTGTCAGTCCGGGTAACCGGCAAGGGATATGGACACCTGCTCGCCGTAGTCGTCGCCGCTCGTCTTACGCACTATGAAGGTGGTGTTGTCCTTGGTGACGCCGGGGTTGCGGGCCACGTTTTCCGGGTTGAGGTCGAAGAAGCAGAAGACCTTGGATACGGTCTCTCCCACCTTGACCTTGTAGGCCACGGCGCTCAACGACGAGTAGTCGAGCAGCGTGGCGGAGATCACGTTGGTGCTCACGTATCCGCCGTACGTCGTTGTCGTTCCGTAGTAGCTCTCGTAAGTGCCGGCCGCTATCCCGGGGCTCGACAGCCTGAAAGAGTACTCCGAGAGGTCCACCAGGTGATCGGTCGCGACGTTGGCGATGGTAAGCTCCACCTCGAGGTAGTCGCCTTGCACCTCCCGCGAGTTCGACGAGACCACGCTCTTGTTGCTGTCGGGCCTCGTCGCCCCTACAACCGTGAAGCGTCCCCCGACGAGGTCGGCCGCGCTGGAGGGCGTCTTCGACTGCGTTTGTGTGTCGGTAGTGCCTTGGTTTGAGTCGCCTGCCGCAGTCGAGGAGGTTGAAGACGCCGGGGTGGTGGCGGCCGCTTGGGTCGAATCCACGCCGGGGGGTGTCTTCACGGTCTTGCTTTCCGTAGTCTTCTTGGCGCCGGAGCCGCAGGAAGCGAGCCCCACGGCCATTAGCGCCACCGCCAGAATCACGCAGGCGGTCCCGCCCGCGCGCCTCAGCCTGTGTCCTGCCCCCATCATTCGTTTTCCTTTCGTCTGAAGACCCGTATTGCCGGCCGCGGCCGGTGCCCCGCCCCGCCGTTTCTCTCCGGGCAATCCCGCCGTTGAACGGGAGGAGGACTCCGCGGCTTCGCGGGTATTGTCTTGATAAAAGCTGAGTAAGCGCTGAGAAAGGCGTGCCGGGCGTTCTATGGGGATTCTCGGTTCAGGTGTTTCGGAACCGCGCCGACGGCGCTCGAGCCTCAGATATGGATCCTGCCGAACCTGAAGCCGTCGCGCGCCGTCGCCTCCACGGCGGATGCCAGGAGCTGGAAACTGCGGGCGGGCTGCTTCCTGGAGGGTCTTTCTCCGGCCGCTATCTGCACGAGCTCGAGCAGATGGTACACGGGCGGCTGCAGGGGATAGAGCATCCTGAACATGTTCATGACCATGTAGCAGCCGTTGCACCAGGCGCAGGTGAGCGCCGCGTCGGTCCGGCCCGCCTGCCTGGACCTGCGGAGTCCCGTCCTGATAACGTCATCCAGCCGGTAGCGCGCGAGGGAGGCGCCCAGGCCGCAGCACCCGGCCTCCATGCCGTAGCCGTCCATCTCTACGACCGAGAGGCCCAGCCCGCTAAGCATTTCTCTTGCGGCCAGGACCGTGCTCTCGCCGATTCCCGAAGCGTGGCACGGGTCCTGGACCGTTACCCTGCCTCGCAGGTCGCGGACCGGCGCTACCCGGCCGAGGCGCATCTCCCCGGCGAGCCAGTCCACCAGCCCCGTTACCCGCACGTTGAACTCCACGCCGAGAATGCCGGGAGCGAGGTTCTGGATCGTGTTCTGGCAGGCCGGGCAGAAAGCAATCACGCTTTGGATCCCCAGCTCGTCGAACCTCCTGGACAGGGATTCCGCCTTTCTTCGCGCTTCCTCCAGCAGGCCCAGGCGCAGGTAATACTCGCCGCAGCATTCGTCAGGGTCGCTGAACACCGGGATCTCCCGGAAAAGCGCCGTATCGGCGATATAGGGCGTCAGCCTCTGGTTGCATCCGAGAAACAGCACTTCCTCGGCGCGCGGGGGTTCCGCCCAGGAGGCCAGGCATTTCTTCTCGCCGGCGGAAAGCCACTTCTCGAGCCCGCGCCAGAGGTTCGGGCCGTCTCTCTGGGGCATGGCGCCGCGGAAGACGCGGGGGATGCCTTCCCTTATGTAGCGCTCCCGGTATCGCTCCAGGAGCAGCCCGTAAGGGTTCGCTCCCTCGGGGCAGAACGCGTCACAGGACATGCACCCGGTGCAGCGGTCCAGCACCCGGCCCACCCACCGGCCGGCGGCAAGATCGCGCACCAGGCCACCCGCGACGTCAGCGTCGACGCGAAGTACGGGGCATCGCGCGAGGCACGTTCCGCACTGCCGGCATCGTTCCCGCGAGTAACGGCCCTCGAGCATTCCAGATTCCTTTCCACAACTCCGACCGGGCTCCGGTGACGAAAGAAGGCGGGAGCATGCCCCGCGGGTGTGGATTATATCACCGGCGCGGCGCGGCTCCACAAATCTCCCGACGGGGCCACCCGCAAGAGCGGGACCGGCACGCGCCGGTCCCGGTGCGTGATGAGACGACCTGGCATTGAACTAAAGCGCTTGATGCTTTAATAATATGTCTGGCCGGGTCGAGGCCGGAGAATCGCTCCTCGAGCCGAAGTATGATCTCTATTGCGAAAGGTATGGAATGGAAGACAGGAAAGCCGTGCTCCTGGTCGATGACGACGCTGATTTCGCCAAGGTCGTGAAGCTCTATTTCGAGCGCTCGGGGCTCGAGCTGGTATTCGCGTCAAGCGGCAAGAAAGCCCTGAAGGCCTTCGACGCAAGGAAACCGGACGTGATGATAATCGACGTGAACATGCCCAAGATGAGCGGCGTGGAGGTCTGCAGCAGCATACGCGCGAGAATGGGCGGACGCCCGCTGCCGATAATCGCGCTGACCGGGTACCACAGTGAGGACAGCAAGAAAGAAATGATGGCCGTCGGCGCGGACCTGTATCTCACCAAGCCCATCGACATGAAGAAGTTGGTGGAGCACGTACTGAAGTTCCTGTAGCCAGGCGACGGGTCCCGGCGCTCATGAACGGGACACGCCACGCACCCGTCAACCCCCGAACCCGGCACTCCGCGCGGGCCTCCGTGATAGGCGATTACCACTATCGGGACGATGGACGCGCGCCGGATGCTCGATAGGCTCGCGCGTTTCATCGCTCAGGTGACGTTGCCGTTCCGAACGTGCTTCGCCGGGGACGTTTTCATCGCCGCCTTTTCCGCCTCCAGCTCGGCTATACGCCGTTCAGCGGTCTGCAGTTGCTCGCACTTCTCCTGCCACTCCGCTTCGACTCTGCGCGCGTATGCCGCCGCTTCCCGGTGGTCGCCGTGGGCTCTTTCCACGGCCACCTCGAGCTCCATGATGTAGTCCGTCGCCTCGGATAGCTGGAGCCGCAACTCCGCGTTCTCTTTGTCGAGGAAGACGCTGGAACCGAAGTAGTCGTCCGCGAGGGGACGGACTTCGTCCGGTACGAAAAACGATTCAGGTTCGCCCCGCCACTTTTCCAGCAGGTGTTCCAGGTTCGTGCGGCTGGCCTCCAGGCCCTTTTCCCTGAGGGATTCCCCCGTATGGAAGAGAGTCTGGCTGCCCAGGTGAACAACCTTCGAGTCGGGGCGGTAGACGCAGAGGTATCCCTTTTTTCTTGCCCTCAGGCACCAATCGACATCCTCGTAGCTCCCGGGAAAGACAAAGGTTTCCTCGTCGAGAAGACCAACTTCATCAAAGAGCCCCGCCCTGATCAGGCAACACCCGAAATTCATCGCCGGATAACACCTCTCGACGTTCACCGCCGGATCGTCTTCCGGGTACCCGAGGTAGATGTGGAGAGGCTGCCTGGAATAACCGCTGGATTTCGAGTCCCCGAAGGCGGTGCCGGCGTGCCAGATGGTACGCTCCGGGTTGACCTGCTTGGGACCCGCGATGCCTACCTCCGGGTCGCGGTCCAGGCTCTCGAGTAGGGGTTCCAACCACCCCTCCAGCAATACCACGTCGTTATTCAGGAGGCACAGGTAAAGGCCGCGCGCTTCCCTTATTCCCTGGTTGGCGGCCCTGGGGAAGCCAAGGTTTTCCGCGTTCGTTATCACGTGAACGTCGATGTCGCGGAGGTACTCGGCGGTGCCGTCCGTGCTGCCGTTGTCCACGACGATTATCTCGTAGTCACCCGGCGTGTATTCCCTTATGCTTTTTATGCACTCTCGCGTCAGTTCGACGTGGTTGAATGCGGGTATCACGATACTGAGCGGGATTACGCGATCGCCTTGGTGGAGATCCGCCTTCGAGCCGTTGCTTTCGGTCATGACAGTTCTAAACCTCCCCGGCGATCCGTCGCTTTTCAATCCCGCGGAGCTTCAACCGCGCGTTTCGCGCCGGCCGGCTACTCCCGGCGATCTGGCCACTTGAAAGGAGATCCGGCGACGCGTTCAGTTGGATATCATTGCTGTGGTTATTATAACCGCACAAGGGCGCGACGATGAGTGGCGAACCGGCGGTTGCCGGATATCCGGGAACGGAGCCGTCCGCCACGACAGGACCGCTAAGCCGTCTCGTGGTAATCCTCCTCGACGTTGACGGACCAGATGTTGGACTTGTCCGTCCGCCCCTCGACGAGGTTGTCGACCGCGGTCATGGCCGTGAGCATGGCGTGGTCCATGTTGTTGTACCTGTGCATGCCGTTGCGGCCTATCAGGAAGAGGTTGCCGAAGCGCTCGAAGTAGTCGACGACCTCCCCAAAGCGGTCGTAAGTGCCGAAGTACGCGGGATAGGCCTTGAGCACCCGTACCACGTTTCCGTCCAGTACGTCGCCCCTGCCGACCATGCCCATCTTCTCGAGCTCTCCCGCTGCGAGGACCAGCAACTCGGCGTCGCTCCTGCGCCAGAGCTCGTCACCCTCGAAGCAGAAGTACTCCATTCCCAGCCAGACGAGCTCCGGGTCGGCGACCAGGTACGGGCTCCAGTTGTTGAATATCTGCATGCGCCCGACCAGCACGTCGGGCTCCTGGATGTATATCCAGTTGTCCTTCACGAGCTCGCCGGTGTCCCGCTTCCCGTCGGCTATCCTCAGTTTATCCAGCAGCAGGCCCACGGCGATGAAGTCCCGGTACATCAACCCGCCGCCGATTCCGGCGACCCGCTCGGGCACCGCCGGCCGCAGGGCTTCCACGAGGTCCTTGACCGGCATGGTGGAGAAGAACCAGCAGCCCTCGAACGTCCTCTCGGACCCGGTCTCGACATCGCGCGCCACCACCTTCAGCACGCGGTCGCCTTCCGCGTGGACTTCCGCGACCTCGTGCCCGGTAACAATCTCGCCTCCCCGTGCCACGACCCTTCGCGCGACCTCGTCCCACATCTGCCCGGGGCCGTACTTGGGGTAGAGAAACCGCTCGATGAGGGACGTCTCGGTCGACTTCTGGGATATCCCCGAGGTCCTGGAGAAGAGCCTCGAGAAGGCATGCTCGAGTGTCTTGTAGATGGAGAGGCCCTTGATCCTCTGTGCCCCCCAGTCGGCGCTGATCTCGTCGCACGGGACGCCCCAGAGTTTCTCGGTGTAGGACTTGAAGAACGTGCGGTAGAGGTTGTTGCCGAAACGGTTGATGAAGAACTGCTCCAGGTTGCGCTCGTCCCTTACGGGGAAGAGGGCGCTCTTCAGGTAGCTGAACATGATCCGCAGGGTCTTCCATGGCCCCAGCTTGAGGAGGGTGTCGGCGCTAAGGCTGATCGGGTAGCTGAAAAACTTGCGCAGGTAATAGATGCGCGACAGCCTGCTCCTGAGCAGCATCACCCGGTCCTCGTCGCCGCGGCAGGTGTCCCCCGAGCCCACGGTCGGGCGGCCTTCCGGGTCCCCTTCCGCCAGTGGGAAGAGGTTCAGCCACCACTCCATGACCCTGTCGTGCTTGGAGAAAAAGCGGTGCCCGCCAAGGTCCATCCTGTTGCCGTTGTGTTCGACCGTCATCGCTATGCCGCCGACCCGGTCGAGCGTCTCGACGACGACGGGCTTCACGTCCGTCCTCTCCAGCAGTTCGTAAGCGGCGGTGAGGCCGGCCGGCCCCGCGCCGATGATAACGGCGGTCTGTCGCGCCTTTCCGCCCATCGCCTCTCCTACCTGGTGAAGATCCCCCACTGGGACATGAAGCCTACCCTCTTGATGTCTTTCTCCCGGAAGCCCTCTATGTCCTCGAAGTAGACCAGGTTATCGTGCGGCCCGGTCCTCCGCTGGTTGAGTCCAAGCTTCTCCAGCAACTTCAGGAGCCGGTCCATGGAGGGGACCGGGGAAGTGGCCATCAGCCGCCCGCCGGGCTTGAGGATGCTCAAGCACGCGTCCACGCAGTCAACGTGTTCGAGGACCTCGAAAGCGATGATCACGTCGAACGAGCCCTCCTCGATTCCCAGCGACCCGTAGTCCCTTATGTCTCCGACGATGTCGGCCGGGGGCCGGAGGTCCAGCCCGACGTAGCCCCGCCAGCCGTTCTCGCGAAGGTAGCTCCCTGCCCATCCGCTTCCACAGCCCACCTCGAGAATGCGGGCGTCCTTCGGAATCCGATCCAGGAAATACCCGGACTTCTTCTTGCGCGCGTAATCGCTTAACAGGGGCATGTCCGCCTTCCTCTTGAGTCGCTCCGCAACCGCCCGTGCCGACCCCAGGATTATACAGACGCGCGGGCATGCGCCGCAAAGGAGAATGGAGATTTGGGGCTTGAAACGCGCGGACCTCGCCGCGAGAGGGCCCCCGCCGGCGAAAGCGCTACCTGGCCGCGTTCCTCTTGAGCTTTCTGTAATACCTGAGCAGGCGCGGGTCGGAGTATATCTTTGTGAGGGCGACCTGCCTGGCGATCTCCCTTGCCGGGCGGTGGCCGCCGTAGAAGAGGAGGTGCGACCAGGTGTACCTCCTGCGGATCTGCCTCTTGCTGAAGCCGGGCAGGTTGACGAGCGGCCTGCGCCGCTCCAGCCCCTCGTGGACCATCCGGTCCAGCAGGCCCTGCTCGCGGCACACCGCGTGCAGCTCGGTGCCCGGGTACGGGAAGAACACGCTGAGCAGGAACCAGTCGGGCTGGCAGGCGCGCGTCACCTTGACGGTGTCCTTGAAGTCGCGCCTGGTCTCCCCGGGTATGCCGATGAGGTTGTAGATGCCGACCTGGAGGCCGTGCCGGCGGGCCCCCCTGACCGCGTCGATTATATTCTCATTGGAGTAGTTTCTCTTCAGGACGTCGCGCCGGAGCCTCTCGCTGCCCGACTCCAGCCCGATGTTGATGAACCGAAAGCCGCAGCGCTTGAACGCCTCGAAGAGGTCGTCGTACCGTGAGTTGGGCGTAACCCTCAGGTTGGAGCCGAAGGCGACGGGTATCTCGAGCGTGGAGTTCATGCGCTCGAGGCACCCGCACAGTTCAATGGCCCACTCCTGGTTGAAGCCGAGAGTCTCCACCTCGAGGTAGACCTCGCTCATGAAAGGGTAGATCGCCTTGAGGTCGAGTATCTCGGCCACGATGTTCTCGGGCGACCTCAGCCGGACGTACCTGCCGCCGGAGAGCCTCGCGAGCGCGTGGTTGCAGCAGTAGGTGCACTGGAAGGGGCAGCCGCGGCCCAGCAGGACCGAGGGGCGCGAGTACGGGTTCGACATCCAGGGAAGCCACATGTCCCTGTCCGGGAAAGGCAGGCTGTCGAGGTCCTCCAGGAAGGGCATCGGCTCGTTTCTCTCCACCTCGCCGTCGCGCTTGATATACATGTTCGCTATGCCCGAGGGAAAGCGGCCCAGCTCCAGTTGCCCGGCGATCTCGAGGGTGGCGCGCTCTCCTTCTCCCACGCACACCGCGTCGAAAGCGCCCCGGAGGCAGTCGTCGGGCTCGAGCGAGGCGTGCGGGCCTCCGACCAGCAGGAAAGTGTCCGGCCTCGCCTTTTTCAGGCGCCGGGCGAGCTCCGACATGAAGGAGAACTCGGTGTAGACGGAAGTGAAGCACACCAGGCCCGCCTCGAAATCGTCAACGTATTCTAAAAGGACGTCCGGGTTCATGCGGGTCGGAACCACGAGCTTCGTCTCGTGTCCCTCTCCCTTGAGCAGGGACGATATGTAGGAGATGCCGAACTGCATCCGCTCGTGGCCCTCCAGCGGCTTGTCGAGCGAATAGTGGTCGTCTTCAGAATGGACGAAAAGTACCTTCATGCTTGTCAAAACTCCCGAGAACAGCGCTACAGCAGAGTATTCTAAGCGTTCCCCACCCCACTTGCACACTTAACTTTTCGGGGTCAGGTCTAGAAAGTTAAGTCGAGGCGGGCGAAAACGCCCGGTTCGGGATCGGTCCCTCGGTCCGCGCCGCCGACGCGATCAGGGCTCGGGACCGTAGTCGGCAATCGCGATCTCGAAGCAGGCGCCGCCGTCGTTGTAAGCGCGCACGTAGCCGCCATAGAGGCTCGTAATCTTCCGGACGGTCGCAAGCCCTATGCCCGTTCCGCCGCCGCTTCCCTTGAAGAAAGGCATGAAGATATTTTCGAGGTCCTTGTCGGGAATGCCGGAGCCGTTGTCCCTGACCAGGTAGCGCCGCCTGCCCGGCGGCGAGTCCTCGAGCCGCTCTATCCTGACGACCGGCGCCGCGCTGTCGCAGTGGCCCACGCAGTTGCGTATCAGGTTCGAGAAGAGCTGGTAGAGGTGGGTGGGCGACCCGGCCACAGAACCCAGCCCGTCACCGACGCGGACGTCGACGCCCCTCTCCTCGATTGAAGGCGCGTTCTCGTCAAGGATGCGGCCGACCATCTCGGTGATGTCGACCTGCTGCACGTCGGTCGGGACCTGTCCG
>CAZAIS010000037.1:0-11451 GCA_964485255.1 uncultured Acidimicrobiales bacterium
GCATGAGCCTGGAGGCCAGCTCGATTTGCACGCGGTTCTCCAGGCGGTCGCGCAGGGGCACCTTCATCGTCTGCTCGATCATGCGACGGTTGTTGAACGGGAGTAGAGTCTCGGCCGCCATGTCGAAACCCATTATCACAAAGCTCTGCCAGCACCCGCACCTGTGTTCCCAGTAGAACAGGTCGTAGATGTCAAAATCGAGGGTTTTGTCCTCCGCGAACTCCATGACACTCACGTATTCGCGGAAGGCGCTCACCGAATAGGGCCGGCTGCTCCTTACCGGGTAGTACGTAGCGAGGGTTTCGGGTCTTATGCTGTCCGGCAGGAACAGGCGTGCCTTTTTCCTGTAGAAGGCCTTCCCCGGACCGGAGGCCATCGAGAGCACGTGGAGGCTGTCCGGCTTCACCGGGATGGCCTTTATGAGCGCGCCGCAAAGAAACCCTGCCTGCGTGCCACGCATCCAGGCGGTGTTCGCCCGCCACGTTTCGAGAAAGGCCTCCTCGAGGGGACCTGCGAGTTTCAGCTCGACGGGCAGCCCTACGTGCCGGATTCCCGTGAGCTCGCACAGCCTTCGGGCGATCTGTGCTTCGCGCTCGCAGGAAGGTGTCATCAAGTGCGTGTAACAGACGGTGCCCTCCGCGCAGCCCGGAAGGGAGCACAGCGTTATCCTGCTGTCGATACCACCGGACAGGCCGATGAGCAGGTCCGCCCTTGCGGCGAACTGTTCCATCTGGGTTTTGCAGGTTCGGGAGAGCTCTTCGGCGACGTCTGCAGGCGACAGGCGTTTTCCCAGGGGTTCCCTGGGGTAGACCCTTTCCACGGCGCGCCTTTCGACGTCCAGCCAGGTGTTCGGAGCGAGTATCCTGACCTCGTCGTACGGGGTGAGCAGCCCAGGAAGGTAGGAGGTGAGCCTTCCGTATGCCTTGTCATCGATGAAAGCCGCCGCATCGGGGGATGTGCGGTATCCGCGCAGGCCGGCGATGAGCGAGCAGTGGGACGAGAGGGTGGGCTCGCTGGAACTGATGTCGTAGAAGGCCGTCCTCGTACCCGTCGCGTCCTGGATCAGCCTCAGCCTGCCGCCACCCTCGAGCAGCAGCACGAACCTTCCCGTGACGCGGTCCAGGTAGTCGAGGAAGCGCTCGTCGGAAGCCTCGAAGAGCTCGCGCATCCGGTCAACTATCGAAGGCTCATCCGCCAGGGGCGTGAAAGGGTCCACCGCCATGCCAAGCATCAAGATGGAAGCCTCTTTCCCGGCGCTCTGATGCGCAGGGAGCGCCGGGTCATGGTAGACGGTCAGGCCGCCGAAGGGCAGCGTGTCCCACCGCGACAGGACTTCCCGCACCGCCGGGTCGCACGAAGCGGGAAGCGCGCCCGGGGCCACGAGGTAGCCGCGGGCGAACAGGAGTTCGCTGTACACGAATGCGTCCCGCATGGCGGTTCCTTTCTCACTCTCCCGGTTAGTCTTCGTCAACTTCCTTCTTCCGCGCGGGCACGATGCGCCCCACGACCGGCACCCTGGCAAGAATCGAGAGGGCGAAGCCCAGTTCCGCCTTCGTAAATCCGCCGATCAGCAGGAAGGTCAGAAGGTAGACGACGGAACCGACGGCTACGTAGGCGAGCAGGCTCGCGAGCCCGTGCAGATGGAGCTGCATCATGCCATAGAGCGCTCCCGCCATAACCCCGCAGGCGGCGGCCGTCTTCAGGGCGGCAACCGTGGGGAAGAGCCAGGGCATACGCCTCCGGGCGATGGCCGTGGCGATGACGAAGTACAGTCCATAGGAGATCGCGGTGGCCCAGGCGGCGCCGTCATAACCGTAGGCGGGTATCATCAACAGGTTGAGCGCGAGATTGCAGACGGTGGCCACGGCCATCGGTACAAGCGTCAACTTGGTTTCTTTTCTCAGGAAGAACGCCTGGGAGGGGAGCCACGCGAGGTAAAAGAGAAACATCCCGATCGCCACCGGCAGGTAAACGCTCTCCGCGGGCACGTACTTGGACGACGCGATCACGCGCGTGAGGGGATCGCGCAGGATCCAGACACCGAGGAGGACAGGGGTGATGAGCAGCAGGAAGTAACGGGTGAGCTTGGAGATGAGCAGCTTGACCCGCTCCTCTCCCTCGTGCTCGAAGACGCGCATAATTATCGGCGCCGAACCGGTCATCAGGAAAACCGCGATAACGCCTTCGAGGTTGGAGACCAGGGTATAGACCATCGAGTAAAGGCCGACCTGCGTGGCTCCCTTCATCGCCTGCAGCATGTACCTGTCCGACGCCGAAAGCACTTCTGAGAGGAACGTCACGAAGATGAGGGGGAAGCCGTACCTGAGGAACTCCCAGTGCAGTTCCCTGGAGTGCTTGCCGGGGCGCACGCTTCTGTGCAGCCCGAGGGCTAACACCTCCACGGGAATGGCTATCGCGAACCCTATTAGCCACCCCCAGAACGGTCCGTTGACACCGGCGTCCAGGTAGTAGGTTATCCCCGCACCCACTATGTAGCGGCAGAAGCAGATGAGCACGACCAGTGAAGCGTACTGCCAGGCCATCCGGCGCGCGCGCATCATGGCGTGAAGCACGCTGTACTCGAAGTAGAAGGCGAAAACGAGCAGCCCGAGGGTTACCAGGAGTCGGTATTCTCCGAGCGGCAGGACAAACAGGACTATGGGTAGGCCCACCAGGAGCAACGCTCCCAGGTAGTAGGGAAAGGAGCGGGTCGCGGTGGTATAGAAAACGTCCAGCTCTCCCTGTTTCTCGTAGGTGGGATAGTACCTGATCACGGCGTTGACGAGCCAGGCGAAGGTTATGGGCGCGAAGAGCGATATCGCCGTGTTCACGAGCGAGAAGATGCCGTAGTCGCGCGGAATGAAGAGCCTCGTCAGAATCGGCAACGCTATGAACCCGATGATGCCGGTGGCTATGTTCGCCGACAGGTACCAGGTGGAGTCTTTTCCGATCTGGAGGATTCGTTCTTTCAAGCTTTACCCACCTCGAGAGCTAATGGAACGCGCCGTTGACGGCTTCACAGACTCTCTCGAGGTGACCGCGCGGCATTCCATGGTAGATCGGAAGCGAAAGGACTTCCCTCGAAGCTCTTTCGCACTCCGGCAGGTCTCCCCGCCTGTAGCCCAGCGAGGCGAAGCACGGCTGGAGATGCAGGGGCACCGGGTAGTACACCGTGGACCCGACGCCGGCTTTCTCCATCGACTCACGGAGCCTGTCTCTTTCGGGGGTTCTAACCGTGTACTGGTGGTACACGTGGTCGCGGCCCCGGGCTACAGTCGGGACTTGAACGCCCTCCAGCCTGCTGTCGTACTCCGAGGCGATCGCACGCCGCGACTCGTTCCAGGCGTCGAGCCGGGGAAGCTTGACCCTGAGGACCGCCGCCTGGATCTCGTCGAGGCGGCTGTTCATTCCCAACTCCTCGTGAATGTATTTCCTGTTGGAGCCGTGCGAGCGCAGCATCCGCACCCTGCCGGCGAGGGCGCCGTCGTCGGTGCACACGCATCCCCCGTCCCCCGCGCAACCCAGCGGTTTCGTGGGGAAGAAGCTGAACGTGGACATGGTCCCGAGGGAGCCGACACGTCTGCCGAGGTAGAGAGCGCCGTGGGCCTGAGCGCAGTCCTCTATCAGCGGAACATTTCTGTCCCGGGCGACCTGGAGAAGGCCGTCCATGTCGGCGGGCTGTCCGAACAGGTGCACCGCGATTATGGCCTTGACCTCGGGCGTTATCCTGTCGGCAACGGACGAGGGATCGAGGTTGTAGGTCTGCGGATCGATATCCGCGAAAACCGGCATGATCCCGCAGCGCGCGAACGCGTCGGCGGTGGCTATGAACGTGAACGACGTAGTCAAGACGCGGTCCCCGGCCTTGAGCCCAAGGGCTCCGACCGCCAGATCCAGGGCGTCCGTGCCGTTTGCCACCCCCACGCAGTGTGTTACATCGGCGTGATCGGCGAACTCGGTTTCGAATGCCCTCACTTGAGGGCCAAGTATGTACCGCCCGCCTTCAATCACCCCCGTAACCGCGGCGTCTATCTCCGAACGCAGCTCGTTGTATTGGGCGGACAGGTCCACCATGCTTACTCTGTCGATTTCGGGCACGGGCATATCTCGTTTCTCTAACGGATCCGCCCCGGGCGGTTCCTGGTATTTAATACGTTCCGATCCGGCTAGATGCCCCCGGCATCGCTCAGGCTCCGGTCTCGATCGCCGCCGGGTGGCCGCCACTCTCCATGGACCTGCTTGCGGCATCGAGCACCCGCAGAACCGCCAGGCCGTGCCTCGCGCCCGTCAGAGGCGTCGCACCGGAGCGTGTGGCGTCGAGGAAATGCCGGCACTCCAGCTTCAAAGGCTCTAGCGCCTCGATGGGCGGGACGATGTCCTCGCCGAAATGGAGGCGCAGAACCTCCTCGTAGCCCACGGCGTCCTCGGAGACCTCGGGATAGACGCGCTTGTCGAATATCCTCAGCTTCCCGTCGGAGGCCATGTCGTCGAAGACCGCCATCTTCCGGCTGCCTACCACCGTAAGCATCCGGACCTTGCGTGGATCGAGCCAGCTCACGTGGGCGTTGCCTTTCTGACCCCCCTCGAAATCGATGGTGAAGAAGACGACGTCCTCCAGCCTGCCCGTGATGTAGGACGCGCCCCTGGCGACAACGGAGACCGGCTTGCTGTCTATCAGGTAGATCATGCTTGCTATGTCGTGGGGAGCGAGGCTCCAAAGGCAGTTCTCGTCCTGTCTGATGCGGCCCAGGTTCAACCTCTGTGAGTAGGCGTAGTGAATATCCCCGAGTTCGCCGGCGGCCATGTACTTCTTGATGTACTGGATCGCGGGGTGGTAGACGAGTATGTGTCCCACCATCAACGTGAGCCCGGTATCCTCCACCAGCTTTACAAGATCTTCGCCCTCGGCCACCTGGAGGCTGAGCGGCTTTTCGACAAGCACGTGCTTGCCGGCCAGGAGGGCCTTTCTGGAAAGACTGTAGTGTGTCACGGCCGGAGTCGAGATTACTACGGCGTCCACCTCCGGGTCGTTCAGGACTACCGCCGTATCGCTGACCAGGCCGACACCCGGATGCGTCTCGCCTGCTAGAGCGAGCTTGTCGGGGTCCGCGTCGCAGATATACTTGACGTACGCGTCCTCGAGTTCGACGAAGTTCCTGGCCAGGTTGGGACCCCAGTAGCCGTACCCCAGGACGCCTATCGTGACCGCGTTCCGCGTCATGACCTCCTCCTTCCCCCATGAGGCCATGAATACCCTACCAGAGAAGGAGGGATGATTGTATCAGCTCCCATGACGGCCCAGCGCGTTTCTGGTGTCCACCACGGGAACGCCGCAGTCGGCGATGGCGTCTTTGTCGAGGTTCGAGTGGGCGGTTATTATGAGAATGCAATCGAAGTCCTCGAGGGTTGCCCTGGTGATCGGCACCGAGCAATAGCTCAAGCCGTTGACCTCTATCTCCGGTACGTAGTCGTCGTTATAGCTGACGCGCGCCCCCTTCCGCCGCAGTATTTCGATGGCCTTCAGCGCGGGCGATTCCCTTACGTCCGCCACGTCTTCCTTGTAGGCCACGCCGACTACGAGCACTTGGGAGCCGGCAAGGCTCTTCCCGGCGCTGCCGAGGGCGTCGCCCACCCACTCGACGACGTGCCATGGCATATTCCGGTTCACTTTGCCCGCGAGTTCTATGAATTCCGGGTAGAAGCCGAACTGCCTCGCGCGCCAGGCGAGGTAGAACGGGTCCACGGGTATGCAATGCCCACCCATGCCTGGCCCCGGCGTGAACGGCATGAAGCCGAAAGGCTTGGTCGCCGCCGCTTCCACGACCTCCCAGATGTCGATGTCCATGCGCCTGCAGAGCAGGGACATCTCGTTCACAAGGGCTATGTTGACGGCGCGGAACACGTTCTCCAGCAGCTTGCTCATCTCGGCCGCTTCCGGGGTTCCCACGACGTGGACGCCCAGGCCGAGCGATTCGTAGAACACCGACGCGAGGCTCGAAGCCGTCGCGCTGATACCGCCCACGACCCTGGGGATCTGACTGTCGTCCCGGCCCGGGTCCACGCGCTCGGGCGCGTAAGCGATGAAGACGTTCCTGTCCGGCTCCAGGCCCGCCGACGTCAACGCGGGCAGGAACAGTTCGCGCGTTGTCCCGGGGTAGGTGGTGCTCTCGAGTATGACCAGCCTCGCGCGCTTACGCGAACTGTTAACGGACCCGAGACAGGTCGCCACTCCTTGAATCGCCCCGCTCACGGCCGTGAGGTCCGGCACCTCGTTCTCCGTGAGCGGCGTCGGCACGCAGACGGCGATTACGTCGCATTGTCCGACGGGGGAGTAATCGCGGTGCATCGAGAACCCTTCTCGTCCCTCGAGCTCCCCAGGGAGAGCGTCCAGGAACGGGTCGATGCCCTTCGTTTCGTATCCGCTGCCTACGACCTTGTCGGCGAGCGCGCTACCTACGTATCCCAGTCCGACAACCGCGACCAGCGCCTCTCTTCCAACAATCCTGTCCAGGAGTTCCTTCTCGTGCAATGCGCCCCCTTCGGCTCTCGTTCCAGCAGTCCCATCCTTTCGATACCGGACGCTCGCACTGGCGTTGTAACCGACGGCGCTCGGCCGGCCGAACACCCAAACTCTAGCATATGAGAGCCCCGCGAAGGAGCCGGCCGATGCGTCGGGTCGGGATGGTGTATCATGAGCGACGCCACGCCGAGGGAGATCAGGCCATGGAGGTGTTCACGTGAAACGAGTTCTGCTTGTCAGCTACAACTATCCGCCGACGGGTGCGTACGGAGCAGTCCGTTCCACCATGCTCGCGAAGTACCTCGGCACCCATGGCTGGCAACCGACCGTACTCACGGTCAGGAATGACAGGACGAGGTGGGGTGTTGGCGATGCCTCCGCCGGGGTGTTTCCGGGAGTGAAAGTGATTCGCGCGCCGTTTCCCGATCTTTTGACCGGCGTGAAGGACCTGCTGGATGGCATCGGTGTACTGAGCGGAGAGAGCTCGAGTCCGGGAGCTGAGACGCATTTCAAGGGTTTCGGGGAGGGCCGGACCCGTCAAGCCACCGCACTTGACCGCCTGTTCCGCTGGATCAAGAGATGGACCGCTTTTCCAGACCGGTTCAACCTATGGTTACCGTTCGCGTTCGTGGCGGGTTTGAAGGAGTTGAAGTCGGGAAATTACGACGCCGTCTACAGCACGAGCCCCCCGGTCGCCGGCCATATCGTCGCCGCCGCGCTCCAGAGGGCGACAGGTCTTCCCTGGCTCGCGGACTACCGTGACCCGTGGACGGACAATGCCTACCTGGACTATACGCGCACGCAGTGGTGGCTCGTGCCCCGCCTGGAGAAACGCATCGTCCGTCGGGCCCGCGCCGTTACGACCGTCTCACCTCCCCTCGCGGACATGCTGAGGGCGCTTCATGGAAACCGGCCTGGCGGGGTATCGAGCATTACGAACGGCTACGATCCCGACGATTACCCTGGAGAAGAGCAAGTCCCGGCGGGCTGCCTGACGATCACGTACGCCGGCATGTTTTACGGCAACAGAAGGGACCCGGAACCCCTCCTGGAGACGATTGAAGAACTGATAGCGGACGGTGCCATAGGTGCCGACGAGATACGCGTAAGACTGTTCGGGCCTACGGACCCTTCGCTGGAGGCCAGGCTGGAGAAGCTCGCGCACCCCGAGATCGTAAAGACCGAAGGGGTGTTGCCGCGTGCCCGGATAATTGAGGAGGAGAGAAGCTCGAACATCCTTCTCGTGCTGAACTGGGACAACCCCTACGTTGCGCTGGGCTATGGGGGCAAAGTGTTCGAGTACCTGGGCGCCAGGAGGCCTGTTCTCGCCTGGAATCCGGCCGGTGGGGCGCTCGAGGAGTTGCTGGAGCGCACGTCCGCCGGAGTCTCGGTCAGGGACCGGGACTCCCTCAAGAGGGTGCTCGCAGCGTGGATCAAGGAGTTCAAAGAAAGCGGCGGGGTTAGGTACGCTCCCCGGGAGCAAGAGGTTGCTCGGTACAGTTGGGACAGGCTTTCGGGGGATGTGGCCGCGGTGCTCGATTCGATCACGGGCTGAGTGGCTCTGAGCGCCCGTCACGCCGTCAGGACGGTATAAGACTCCCAATCCCTGGGGAACGGTTCTTTCTCTTCGAGGTCGGCTCTGCTGCCGAACGAGCCTTTCATGTACCCCCACGTCCAGGCGGCTATCCCCGCGGCGCATATCGGCAGAGCCTTCAGGAAGGCTGCAGCGGGTACGGGCCGGTAGAGAATCTCGCGATTGAGGAGCCTGTACATCCTCACCCCGAAAAGCCCCAGCGCGAGCGGAGGGAAATACCTTGCACCAGAGCCCCTGGCGCCGAAGGCTATCCTGGTCACCGCAGCCCAGTAGCCCCGCCGTACCTGCTCGTGAACGACGGCCGGCGGCGACGTATCGTTGATGTGCGACACGACAGCCTCGGGGCAGAACCTCACCTCCGCCCCGCATGCGACTACGTTAGCGGTAAGGTGGAAGTCCACGGCCCTGTAGGTCCCGGCAAAACCCTTTGCCTCGAAGAACAGGTCCCGCCTGATCGCGAAGTTGCCCGAAGAGGCGGCCGAGTCGGTTATTCGTCTGGCCGGAAGCTCCGGCGCGCAGGCGCTGTGTGACATCAGGTGCTGGCTGGTCCCCGCGACGCTTTCCGGGGTTCCGTTTCGAAGCGCGCCGCAGACAGCACCGGCTCCGGAGTCGAGAGCACGTGTAATCGCGCTCAACCACCCGGGCTCCGGCCTGCAGTCGCTGTCCAGAAACGCCAGGGTCCCGCCCCTTGAAAGCATCGCGCCCGCATTGCGTGCCTGGCCGGAGTAGAGGCGCCGCCCGGGGAGCATGAAGCGTACGCTCGGGAAACGCTCCAGGAGGGACGCGACGTAGTCCCCGCCTCCGCTTTCAATCACTATGACTTCGGTATCGAAATTTTGCTCCGCCTGATGGCTTATCCCCTCGAGGACCCATCCCAGGCTACTGCCGGAGTTATACGAAGGGATGATTATGGAGACGAGCCGGCCCGCGGACGCATCCGAGATTCCACTCTCACGCAACGCTACCTGTCCTTCTTGGCGATGAGGTCCGCGAGCAGCCCGATGGCTGTTACCTGGATCGCGGTGATAATAAACAGCACCGTAGCCGTCCGGACGTCCCAGTGGATCAGGTCCGGGATGAACCATGCAATCCCCAGAATCCAGAACAGGAGGGCAAGCGGGACGAATATCTTGAGCGGGTTGAACCAGGTGACGGTCCTAATTACGAGCGTGAGATAACCGGACGTGTCCTTTATGGGGTGGAACGTCGATTTCCCCTTTCGCTTGTAATAGTCGATAGGCATGAAATCGACCTCGTATCCGCCCGCCAGCATCGCCAGTGTTATCGTGGAAACCCATGAGTGTCCCCAGGGCAGGATGCTCATGTAGCGCATGAAGACGTCTTTCCTGATCGCGCGCAGGCCGCTGTTGAGGTCCGGGATCTTGAACCCGGACATGACCTCTGCGAGCTTTCTGATGAACCACTTGACGGGTCCGCGGACGAACTTGACGGTGCCGGACTCCTTCTTCCTGGCGCCTACGAGCATGTCGAGGTCCTCTTCCTCCATCATGTCGAGCATCTTGGGGATGTCCTGGTTGGGGTACGTCCCGTCACCGTCGGTGACGACGAAGACGTCCCCGGTACAGGCCCTGACACCCGTGTTCCTGGAGAAGCCGCCTCCGCGATTGGCGCGGTGCCTGAGCAGCTTCACCCCCTCGAACCCGCTTACGATCTCGGCGGTGCGGTCGGTGGAAGCGTCGTCGACGACTATAACCTCGTAATCGCGCCCCGAGGCCTCCATGGCTTCGATGATGACTTCCAGGTCGCCTGCTATGGCTTCCTCTTCGTTGTAGGCGGGAACGATCACGCTCACCTTCTGTATCTTCACCCTCGACCTCCTGTAACGCCTCCCGTCCGTCTCGGGACCCGGGCCTCAAGCATCCTCAAGCCGTACCCGAGCCCGTGTAACGCGAACTCGAGCGTCAATATTCCCAGCATGGGCAGGAATTGCCGCCCCGGGAACGTCCTCCTCAGGATAACCCCGGTACGCTTCAGCCTCCCGCTGACGTGTGACCTCTCGAACTGCCGTATCGGCCTGACCTGCCTGAGGTCGTAAAGGGACCTTCCACGGTTCACCTGCCACCTCACGAAACCGGCGAAGTCCCCCCGGGCCTCGTGCCTCACCGTGGCCTCGTCGAGGAAAAGCATCCTGACGCCGCTCTCGAGGAAGACCTCGCCGAGGAACAGGTCCGATGCCCCCAGCGCTAGACCCTCGTGAAAGCCGCCCGCCGCTTCGAGCGTTTTCTTGTCGATCGCGCAGTTGCAGGTGCAGAGCTTGTCGGTGTAGCCGTTTTCATCCACGGACCAGACGTTGCGCCAGCCGAGCGATGCCCCACCGGGGTAGCCTAGCATGCTTACCAGGTCGGCCAGGAAACCCTGTCCCTGCGGAATAAAAGCTCCGCCTTCCGTAACCTTTTCGTCCCCCGCCAGTATCGGATCCACGAGCCGGCTCAGCCAGCGGTCGTCCGGTGGGGTCTCGTCATCGTCTATGTATACGATGACCCGCCCGCCCGCAAGACGCGTACCCGCGTTCCGGTAATAGGGGATGCCCCTGCCGGGGTCTTCCCAATGCACTCTCGCGCCTGTCTCCTCGAGCCTGTGCTCATCCACCGGTCCGTTGGCGATCACCACCACCTCGAAACTGAAGTCCCGGTGCCGCTGTCTGCGCAGGCCCTCGATGAGATCGTACAGGGACTCTCGGCCAACCGATATGATTATTACCGTAACGTCCACGTCAGGCTTCGAAACAGGACACATGCTGCTTTCCAGTGCGAGTAGGGATGCAGAACGGTACTATGATACACCAAACAATGAGGGTGCCCGCCGGGCCGCGCCGCGTCGTGGCGTCCCGCGGGGCGCACCTGTGGCGGTTCAGGACTCCACCGGTCGAAGGTTGCTCCGCCCCGGGTTTCAGGCACCGGCCGCGTTCCTGCTCGAGTCTATTCCGCGGGCCGGGTTCCCTACGCGTGTTTCGCCCGGTGGCACGTCGCGGGTAACCATCGCGCCCGCCCCGATTATCGCCCGTTCTCCGACTTCGACCCCGGCGAGTATCGTCGCGTTCGAGCCGATAGCGGCGCCTTCTCTGATAACCGGGCCCTGTTTCTTGAACCCGTTGACAGTTCCCATGTACTTGTCATCCATCGTGCAAACCTCAGGGCCCAGAAAAACACCTTCCTCGATTACGATCCCGACCGTAAGGTGGCAGCCGGCCTGGATCTTGGCCTTCGGCCCTACCTTGCCGTCCTGTTCCATCGTAACGGCGCGCCCGACTATTGCTTTCCGGCCGATGGTGCAACGTTCGCGGACGTTCGCGTGATCGGCGACCATGGATTCGTCT